>JAZRFK010000054.1:0-6304 GCA_045661325.1 Eubacteriales bacterium
AGCGAGGGCTGCGCCGAGATTTTGCGCTGTATGCTCGCAAGCCACGCCGGCCTCGTTATTTTTCCCATTCAGGACCTCTTGGTGTACGGATGCGACACCCGTATGAATACCCCGGGCGTCGCCATTGGCAACTGGGCCTACCGCGTCACGCCTGAGCAGCTGAGCAGTATTGACAGAGGCCGACTTTATCATCTCAATCGCCTTTACCATCGGTAAAAAAAGAAAAACCGCCTGCGGCCAAGCCGCAGGCGGGGTTTTATTCCACGCGCCAATCAATCGCCTCTTGGCCGTTTTCTGTCAAAAAGCGGTTGATACGGGAAAAGGGGCGAGAGCCAAAAAATCCGCGAGAGGCGGAAAGGGGGCTTGGATGGGCGCTTGTCAGTATCAAATGGTGGGGGTTGTGTAGGGCGGCGGCCTTTTGCTTGGCAAAATTGCCCCAAAGCAAAAAGGCGATGGGCTGCGGCGCCTTGTCCAAAAGAGAAATAACGGCGTCCGTAAACCGTTGCCAGCCGATGCCGCTATGGCTGTTGGCCTCGCCCTCGCGCACGGTAAGGGTAGCGTTGAGAAGCAGTACACCCTGCTTGGCCCAAGCGGTCAAATCGCCGCTTTCTGCTCGCGGAATGCCAAGGTCGGCCTCCAATTCCTTGTATATGTTTTGCAGGGAAGGGGGGAGAGGCGTGCCCTTTTGCACCGAAAAGGCAAGACCGTGGGCCTGCCCAATCTCGTGATAGGGGTCTTGACCGATGATAACAACCTTCGTTTTGCCGTATGGAGTGTAGCGAAAGGCGTTAAAAATATCGTACATATCGGGGAAAATCCGATGGCTTTTGTATTCGCTCTTTAAAATCTGTCGAAGGCGCAAATAGTAGTCCTGTCGGAACTCCTCCTCTAAAAGCGCATCCCAGTCATTTTGGAAGGAAATCAAATCGCGTCTACCTCCTTTTTCGGCTTTAAAGCGCGCAGCTGCGCTGTGATGCTTGTCTACGAAAAAATTTTATCATAATCGGGCAAAAATCGCAACACTTTTTTCCTAAAAAATCCTTTTTTGTCTTGCAAAAACAGGAAAAGTATGTTAAAATAATGTCAATGCCGTAGGCGACGTAGGCATCGTGGAAGGGGAGGATAAAATGGTCGTATTTCTGCGCTATCTTTTGCTTGCCTTTCTCGTATTGATTCCCGCGCTTTTTCTGTATTTGCTGTATCAAAGGCGCCTCTTGCTTAAAAGAAAGGGTAGGAATATCGGCAAGGATAAGGACGAGGCGGCGTTGAACGAGCGCCTTCGCACCTTGGTGTTTCTCTTTATCCTCGTGATTATTCTTATCGTGGTTTTGTCAGGGGTTGCTTAATATTCGGTTCCAAAACTCCCGAGTGTCGATTTTCGCTTTTCTGCATGGGTTTTGTGTAAACTTTGTGTTAACATAAGGCAAACGCATTGCAAAAAAATGGAAAAAAGGTTACAATAGGAGTAATTGAAATAAATAAAATAAGGGGGATTTATCACTCGTGAGTATGTTAACCGTTGTTATTGTCGGCGTTATCATCGTGTTCTTGGGTCTGGTTTGCTTGATAGCCATCGTCAGTATGATGGGTATGATTTGCAAGAAGCTCTTTAAAGAAGAGACCGAAGCACCGAAGGCAGTGCCGAGTGCGGCGCCTGTTGCCGCAGCAGCGCCCGCAGCTTCGCCGATTCCCAACAGGGAAGAGCTGATAGTTGCGTTTAGCGCAGCCGTTGCGGAGGAATTGGGAACAGACGTTTCCGCCATCCGCGTTGTATCTTTGAAAGAAATTAAATAATTGAGAGGTATATAAAAATGAATGCTTACAGAGTTAACCTGAACGGAAAAGTTTACGAATTTACCATTGAGCTGATCAATAAGGACGATATTAAGGCAGCACCCGCTCCCGCCGCCGCTCCCGCCGCAGCGCCTGCACCTGCCGCAGCTCCCGCTCCTGCTGCAGCTCCCGCTCCCGCCGCTCCTGCCGCCGCAGGCAGCACCACCGTTGCAAGCCCTATGCCCGGCACCATTCTGTCCGTTAACGTGGCCGCAGGCCAGACCGTTAAGAAGGGCGAGGTTCTTCTCGTTCTCGAAGCCATGAAGATGGAGAACGAAATTATGGCTCCTGCTGATGGCACGGTTGCTTCTGTCAACGTAACCAAGGGTGCTACCGTTGAGTCCGGTACCGTTCTTTGCACCTTGGCATAAGCTTTTAAGCGGAAAGGGTTTCGTTTAAAATGGATGCCATAGTTAGCTTTTTTACCAACAGCGGCTTTGCTCGACTTTTCCAGGGAGACAACTGGAAGGCTGCTATTATGCTTGTGATTGCTTGCGTGCTTCTGTACCTGGCAATCGTCAAGAAGTTTGAGCCGCTCTTGCTTTTGCCCATCGCCTTCGGTATGCTTTTGACCAACCTGCCCGGTGCTGAAATGTTCCACGAGATTTTGTTCGCGGGCGGTCACGTCAACTGGAATCTCTTTGGCGGCGGCGTTGTTAACGCAGCAGACTTTACTGCTATTGCCGAGGAGGCAACCGCCAACCCCAATTTGATTCTCGTCAGCGAGTCTATGATGGAAACCATCAGAACCTCTCTTGACGGTATGCACATCAGCGCAGGTCTTCTGGACTATCTCTATCTTGGCGTTAAGCTGGGTATTTATCCCTGCCTTATCTTCTTCGGTATCGGCGCTATGACCGACTTTGGTCCTATGCTTGCTAACCCCAAGTCTATGCTTTTGGGCGCAGGCGCGCAGATTGGTATTTTCTTGACCTTTATTGCTGCCGCTTCTATTGGCGGTCTTGGCATTCCCGGTCTTGACTTCACCTTCCGCCAGGCCGCTTCTATCGGTATCATCGGCGGTGCAGACGGACCGACCGCTATCTTCGTCACCTCCCGTCTTGCTCCTGAGCTTCTCGGCCCGATTGCCGTAGCCGCTTATTCCTACATGGCCTTGGTGCCCGTCATTCAGCCTCCCATTATGAAGGCTCTGACTACCAAGAGCGAGCGTATGATAGTGATGAAGCCTTTGCGTCAGGTTTCCAAAACCGAGAAAATCATTTTCCCCATCGTTGTTACCGTTTTCGTGTCTCTTCTGGTTCCCGATGCAACCTCGCTGGTTGGATGCTTGATGCTTGGTAACCTTTTCCGCGAGTGCGGCGTAACCGAGCGTCTGTCCAAGACGGTACAGAACGAGCTTATCAACATCGTCACCATCTTCCTCGGCATCACCGTTGGTGCAACGGCAACTGCCGCGACCTTTATCAGCGTCAAGACGCTTGCCATCATCATTATGGGTATCGTTGCCTTCGGATGCGGTACGGCAGGCGGTGTTCTCTTGGCCAAGCTGATGAACCTGTTCCTTCCCGAAGGAAAGAAGATCAATCCCCTCATTGGCTCGGCAGGTGTTTCTGCCGTTCCTATGGCTGCCCGTGTGTCCCAGGTTGTTGGACAGAAGGAGAACCCCTCTAACTTCCTCCTGATGCACGCTATGGGCCCCAATGTGTCGGGCGTTATCGGCTCTGCTATCGCAGCAGGCGCTTTGATAGCTATGTCTGGCGCTTGGCCGCTTTAATGGTATAAGGCTTCTTTGCCTGCCATAAAGCCCTTCCCGCAAAAGCGGGAGAAAAGAAGAAAGGAATTGTCATAATATGGCTAACAAATTATTGATAACCGATACCATTCTTCGTGACGCCCATCAGTCGCAGGCGGCCACCAGAATGCGTATCGAGGATATGCTGCCCGCTTGTAAGGCATTGAACGAGGTCGGTTACTGGTCTGTTGAATGCTGGGGCGGCGCAACCTTTGACTCCTGTATGCGTTTCTTGGGAGAGGATCCCTGGGAGCGTCTGCGCGCCATTCGCCGCGCAATGCCCGATACCAAGCTGCAAATGCTCTTCCGCGGTCAGAACATTCTGGGCTACCGTCATTATGCAGATGACGTGGTTGAGGAGTTCGTTCGTCTTTCCATCAAAAACGGTATTGACGTCATTCGTATCTTCGATGCTTTGAATGATACGCGCAACTTGGAAAAGGCCATCGCCGCCACCAAGAAGTACGGCGGCATCTGTGAGGCAGCTCTCTCTTACACCATCAGCCCCGTTCACAACGAGGAATACTTCGTTGATTTGGCTGTCAAGCTGGTGAATATGGGCGCTGACACCATTTGCATTAAGGATATGGCAAACCTGCTTCTGCCCTATGACGCTTACTCTCTCGTAAAGGCGTTGAAGGCAAAGGTAGACGTTCCGATTCACCTGCACACCCATAACACCACAGGTACGGGCGATATGACCTACTTGATGGCTTGCCAGGCAGGTGTTGACATTATCGACACCGCGCTTTCTCCCTTGGCTAACGGTACCTCTCAGCCCTCCACCGAGGCTATGGTTGCTACCCTCAAGGGCACCGAAAGAGATACGGGTCTTGACCTTGCCAAGCTCGCTGATGCAGCTGTGCATTTCCGCGCCGTTGCCCAGAAGCTCAAGGAACAGGGCTCCTTGGACCCCAAGGTTCTCAATGTTGACCCCAACACCCTGCTTTACCAGGTTCCCGGCGGTATGCTTTCCAATCTGATTTCTCAGCTCAAGCAGGCCAAGGCCGAGGACAGATACTACGAGGTTTTGGCAGAGGTTCCGCGTGTGCGCGAGGACTTCGGTTATCCCCCTCTGGTAACGCCTACTTCTCAGATTGTAGGAAGCCAGGCCGTTCTCAACGTTCTTTCCGGTGAGCGCTATAAGATGGTCACCAAGGAGTCCAAGGGACTTCTGCGCGGTGAATACGGACAGGTTCCCGGCAAGGTTAACGAGGAGGTTCGCAAGAAGGCCATCGGTGACGAGGAGGTTATCACCTGCCGTCCCGCAGATTTGCTTGAGCCCGAGCTTGAAAAGCAGAAGGAAGCCGCAGGCGAATTGGCTAAGTGCCCCGAGGACGTGTTGAGCTATGCGCTCTTCCCTCAGGTTGCCTCCAAGTTCTTGGCAGAGAAGTATAAGCCCCAAGAGGAAACTCCCGCAGTTCGCGAGCTTTTCGTTGAGGATAGCGGAAACTGATTTTTTCAACCCAGAATAGAAGCAGAAAGGAACATTCCTATGAAACAGTTCAAGGTTGGTATTCAGCTTTACGGCGTTCGTAACGCTATGGCAGCAGATTTTGAAGGCACGCTTCAAAAGATTAAGGATATGGGCTACGAGTATGTGGAAATGGCCGGTTATTACGACCACACGGGCGAGGAAATCAAGGAAATCCTTGATAGAATCGGCTTGAAGTGTATATCCGTTCACCAGGGTCTTGATTTCTTCAATGAAAAGCCCGAGGAGAAGATTGCCTTCTTGAAGGCGTTTGGCGTTCGCTACGTGGTAATTCCCTGGTTTGATAAGTCCCTGTTGGCAGGCGGCGAGGCGTGGGAGGAAACCAAAGCCCTCTTCAATCGCATTGCCGACCTCTTGAAGGCAAACGGTATGTGCCTTGGCTACCATAACCACGATTTCGAGTTTGAAAAATTTGATGGCAAGTACCTGCACGATTATATCTTCGAGGCAGTTCCCGCCGACCGCATTCAGCCCGAGCTTGATACCTGCTGGGTGCATTACGCAGGCATTGACCCCGTTGAGAAAATCAAGGAATTTGCAGGCAGATTGGATTTGCTCCACTTGAAGGATTTCACCTGCAAGCAGTTGGGTGGCGGCCCCGTCTATGACCTGATTGGTACGGACGGCAAGCCTATGAAGAAGCCCACCCGTGAGGATAACGCGTTCCAGTTCCGTCCTCTCGGACAGGGAAGACAGGATTTTGCCGCTATTCTCGCCGCCGCTGAAGAAGCAGGCGTTGAGCTTGTTATCGTCGAGCAGGACCAGGTCTACGACGGTATGACCGAGCTTGAAGCCGCCAAAATCAGCCGCGACTACCTGCGCGATACCTTCGGCCTTTAATCACTAAAAAACAGGCTATCTCTAATGAGATAGCCTGTTTTTTAACTTCACTTGCATCTGTTTGCGTGCTTTGCCTTAATAAAAAGGACAGAGAAAAGCTCTCTGTCCTTTTTCGATGAATTGCTATTTTATCGCTTTTGTTGCTTTTTTATAAAATCGGGAACCCGCTCTTCTCGTGTGCTTCCAAGAGGTCATCGCAAAGAGAAATGATCTCATCGGTGGAAAGCTCGGCGGCGGTGTGAGGCTCTACAAGGGCGGCGTGGTAGAGGGCGTCCTTGCTTCCCGTGGCGGCGGCCTCAATAGTCAACAGCTGGGGATAAATATTCAGGCTGTTCATAGCCGCCAGCTGCGTAGGCAGAGGGCCGGCATAGGTGGGGTGAATG
>JAZRFK010000055.1:0-16530 GCA_045661325.1 Eubacteriales bacterium
AGAGATGATGGGTCTTATACTCCCAACGAGCTACGCCTCTACGCTTTGCTTGATGCTTGGTGCTTCGCACCTTGTTGTGTTACACACAACGCTCGTGGAGCAATCTTCCTTGACTCGCTTACAAGCAAGCTTGCAGACTCGTTCTGCGTCGATTATCTGGCGCAGGTAACAATCCGCAGGTTTCAATGACCGTAGCAGTTGCAGTTGCTATCGAAGAGGCTTCGAAGTAAGCTTTTTGCGACCGCAATAAAAGTCGCCCGCTATCGCAGGCGATGGAAATTCAGCTTCGCTGATTGAAATGGCGGCTCAGCCGCCTTGAAGCGCCCCCACGGGAAATCGTGTGGGCGCTTTTTCTTGCTTCCAAATGATATATCAAACCTAACTTGATGTAATAAAAAAATTGAAAACCACTTGCATAACGTGTTTTTATATGTTAGAATGAAAATACAAAAACAAAAAAAGAGGTGTGCTATAATGGCGAATCAAAAAACGGACAATAAAAAAGAGAAGCTTTGGGGCATTCGTGTTCCGCTTTCCAAGGATTTTGATAAAGAGCTCTGGCAAAGCGTAATCGAGGATGCGGCAAACGCAGGAATGAACGCCATCGTGCTTTGGACGGGTAACGGCATTCGTTACGAGAGTCATCCCGAAATCGCGCGCGAGGATGCTGTTTCTCCCGAATGGATAAGGGAGCAGGTGCGCATTTGTCGCGAGAAGGGAATTGCGCTTTATCCCGAGCTGAATCTTTCTGCCTCGCACGATGAGTGGCTCGGAGAATACGCCAGAATGCTTTCTACCTCTATTTATTATAAGGTTATCAAGGATTTGATTGAAGAGGCTTACGCCCTCTTCGATAGCCCCGCCTATATTCATCTCGGTATGGACGAGGAGGACTTTAAGCACCAGAAAAACCGCGATTTCGTTGCCTTCCGTCAGGGCGCGCTGTATATGAAGGATTTGCGCTATATGGTTGATTGCTGTAAAGCGGTTGGTGCAACCCCGTGGATTTGGGCTTGTCCCCTCTTCGATATGACCGAGGCCTTCGTTGAAGAATTTAAGCCCGATGAAATCGTTCTCTCTCCTTGGTACTATAACGCCTTCCGCCGCGAGCATTATACCCCCATCGAATCCCGACAGGAATACGTTACCTATTATAACGAGGGCGACTACGCCAAAATGAATATTCGCTTTGTCGAGGAGGATCCCTTCCTCGTTAACGTGCGCGCCAAGGCGCTTCCCCTGATGGAGAAGGGCTATCGCTATATCCCCTGCGCCTCCGTCTTCAACCGTTGCGATTGGAACACCGTTGACTTAATGGAATATTTCCGCGATAACGGTATTGATAGACAGATTCTCGGCTATATCACGGCGCCTTGGATTCCCTTGCAAAAGACCGAGCGCTCGCTGACTTATCTCGAGGAATCCTTCCGCTTCTTCCGTGAGGCAAAGCGGGAAATTTACGGCGAATAAGAGGAGTATCGAATATGAAAGAAAAAATCTGGGGCTTGCTCGTTCATCTTTCGGGCAGCTTTTCTGGCGGCGGTTATGCAAAATGGCACAGTCTTCCTTTAACTGAATACTTTGACGAGTCGCTTTGGCGAGAGGTCGTGGATTCTGCCGCAGCTGCGGGCATGAACACTATCATTCTTGAGTCGATTGATGGCGTAAAATACGATAGTCATCCCGAGGTTTCCCGCTCTGACGCTTATTCGAAGGAATGGGTCAAGGAGCAGGTGAAGCTTTGCCGCGAGCGCGGAATTGCGCTGATTCCCAAAATCAATTTCTCTGCGACCCACGATATGTGGCTCGGAGAATACGCCAGAATGCTTTCCACCTCTATTTATTATAAGGTTGTCAAGGATCTCATTGAAGAAACCTATGAGATGTTCGAGCATCCCGCCTACATCCATCTCGGTATGGATGAGGAGTCCTTCCAATATCTCGCCAAGAGAGATCTCGTTACCTATCGTAGCGGTGAGCTTTATTTCCACGATCTGAAGTATCTTTGCGATTGCGTCAACGCACTTGGCGCAAAGCCTTGGATCTGGTCGAGCCCTATGTATGATATGCCCGAGCTTTTCTTGAAGCATATCTCGCCCGACGAGGTCATCATCAACCCCTACAACTACAATGCGCTCATCCCTGCCCACTACACCCCCGTTGAGTCCCGTGCAGAGTACATCACCTATTACAACGAGGATAAGTACAAGGAAATGGGCATCAGGTTTGTAGAGGAAGACCCCTATCTTGTCAATTTCCGCTTGAAATCTCTTCCTATGATGGAGTACGGCTACAAATACGTTCCCTGTGCCTCGGTGTTCAACCGTTGCGATTACAACACGGAGGATATCATGACGTACTACAAGAAGTACGCGAACGATTCTCAGATTCTCGGCTACATCACAGCACCTTGGATCTCAATGACGAGAAACGAGCGCTCGCTGACCTATTTTGAAGAAACCTTCCGCTTCTTCAAGGAGGCCAAGGAGAAAATTTACGGCTGAGTAAGCAAACGAGCCGCGCCGAAAAATAAAAGCGAAAGCCCGATTTTGAGTAAAATCGGGCTTTCTTTATGCTCGTTTTTTTTGTCTCTGAAGGCACAATAGCAAATTGCACAAAAATAACGCTTCTCAATCGTGCATTATGGCTATAAAATATACATATTCACAATTTGTTAACATCGTTTTCTCTTTACAAAAAGAAAAAGCTTTGTTATAATAAACAGTGAAGAGATGAGGCCTTGCGCCTCGCTTGAGAATGTTTTTAATTTTTATTTTTTAAAGGAGAAAAGACATGAAAAAATTTGCAAAGCTGTTGGCGCTTTTGATGGTTCTCGTTCTGGCGCTGGCTGTTTTCGTTGCTTGTAATGGCGGCGGAAACGAAGGCGGCGGCGGAAACGAAGGCGGCGGCGGAGATGATGATGGAGGCAGCTCCTCTTCGTCCAGCAGCAAGGTAACCGTTAACTTTATCGTTAAAGACTTGAACGGTAACGAGATTGACAGAATTACTTACGAGGTTAAGAAGGGTAAGGACGTTTACTCTCCCAGCACCTCCAAGTATGCCGACAGAGACTTCGTTATCACCGGTTGGGACTCTGACGGTGACACCGTGGCTGACACCAAGTACGCCAAGCCCAGACAGAACTATGACGTAGTGGCTCTCATCCGTGCGAAGGAAACCTACACCATCGAGTTCTACGAGCAGGATGGCACGACCTTGATTGAGAGAATCACCGCTCTTGAAGGTAGCGCTATCACCGAAGAACAGCGCGCTGCAATCGAATATGATGTAGTTGTTGGTAAGATCTTTGATTCTTGGACCGGCTTCGGCGATACCATCGTTGACCTG
This sequence comes from Eubacteriales bacterium, assembly GCA_045661325.1. Classification (GTDB taxonomy): domain Bacteria; phylum Bacillota; class Clostridia; order Oscillospirales; family CAG-272; genus UBA1740. The sequence continues at coordinate 3,349 of JAZRFK010000055.1, forward strand.
AACTCTGTTGACGGCAACGGTAAGTACAAGGCTACTTATAGAAATGCAGACGGTACGATTCCTTTCGTCACCGGCACCATCACGGTTGACGGTAACGCAGCAGAGGCTGACGGCAGCAATCCTTATGCAAATGCAGCTTTGCTTCCTGTTGACGCACTCCGTCACTCTATGAACGAAAACAATCTGTACGAGGAAAGAGATCCTTCTCCTACCGGTAAGCGCGCACAGATTACTTCTACTGTTGATACTGTAAATCACACTATCATTGGTACCTACGGTCAGCTTATCTGGGGTAATGCTCCTGCTGATGCTCCCGAAGAGTTCCAGGATATGAAGTACATCTACTTGCTCATCTCCGTTGACGATAAGACGCCTGTTGCTCGTAGCCAGCTGTACCTCAAGAACGTGTCTGACGCTTACCTCAACGACGCAACCGATATCTTCTACACCTTCGCACAGGGTGCTGTTGCCGAGAAGAACAACATCAAGGTTGGTGTTGCAGGCCTCAATACCCAGAAGTCCATGTTGAAGTTTACCACGCCTATCTACAACCCTGTTAACGCTCGTTCCACTTGGTTCGAGGGCATCGTTTCTGCTAACACCAACTACACGGTTGCAGGCTCCGGCTTGGTTGCTAACCCCACTAACGGTCAGCATTCCTATCGCGTAGAGGTTGCATTCCCCGCTAAGACCGAGGGTGTTCCCGGCGAGGGCTGCTCTGACATCGGTTTGAAGCCCAACGCTCCCGAAGGCTCTAAGGACCCTGAGGATTACTTGTTCGTTGGCGGTACCGAGCTGAAGGCAGGCGACTGCGTACGTTTCACGCTCCAGATCAATGACCTGCAGCACTCCTACCAGTCCTTGTCCGATCCTAACAGCGATGTTCAGGAAGCAACGGAATCCACCGTTTTGGATGAAATCAGCTCGAAGCATTACCTTGTTGATAAAGATGGCAAGGGCACTTCGGGTATCTTCACCAACTCCGGTAGAACCCAGACCGCTACCAAGTACTACATTGCATTCTCCTTGAATAGCGAGAATGAGGGCTTGACCAAGATCTACGGCTATAACAAGGCCGGTAATGCTATCGACAAGAACGGCTCTGCCACCGGCGAGGATGTTCTTGAATACAACGAGAGAATTGCTGAATAAGCAATACCCCGTTTTGCAAAAAAGACGAGCGAAAGCTCGTCTTTTTTGTCTTTATTGTGGCTTCTTATTCGCGCTCGTGCAGCTTTGCGTAAGCGATGGGAGGACTGCCGTAAAAGCGGCGAAATTCCTTGGAAAAATGAATGGCGTCGCGATAACCGACGGCAAAGGCGGTTTCCTTGGCGGTGGCACCGCCAAGCAGCAGCGTTTTTGCCCTTTCCATACGGCAAGCGGTCAAAAAATTCTGCATACGCATTCCCCGTTGCGCTTTATATATCTTGCAAGCGTAAGAATGGCTCACGTGGGCCATCTGGCAGAGAAGGGCCACCGTCATATCGGGGTTCTCAAAATTGGCGCGTATGAGCGAATCCAGCTTTTCCGCAAGGGCGGTTCCGCTGTCCTCGCGATGCTCTTGCTGCAAGGGCGAGGGAGAAAGGCGCCTTTCGCGCGATAAAAGGGATAACACGCGCAAGAAGGCGGCGTCAGCCAAAAAGGAATCCGCAGGGCTATCTGAGGTGCAAAGAAAAAGCGCCTCGGATAGCGTTTTTTCTATTTCATCGATGTTTGCTATGCGGTAAACAGGGCGGCTTGAATCAAAGAAGAGGGAGTGAAGCAAGGGCGCAGCACCCTCGTTTAAGCCAAACCAAAAATATGACCATGGCTCCTCCTCATCGGGATAATAGCAAAAGGGAACGGAAGGAGGAAGCACGAAGCCATCGTTTGCCGAAAGAGAATAGCTCCTCCCCTCGATTTGAAGCCGCCCCTTGCCCTTGACAACGTAATGCAGGGTGTATTTGGGTTGCACCCAAAAAAGCTTCATCGGAGAAACAAAATGAAAATCGTCATACCCAATGTCCGAAACGAGTCGGCTCGGTTGGTTGAAAAACAGGTTAAACCTCGTCTTTTCTGTAAAAAAAATAACAATCTCTCCTTTCGCGCTTTCCTCATGAAAAAATGAGGAAAAAACGGCGTATTCTTGGGAAATCGGGCGAGATTACTCGCTCTTTTTTTAAAGTATACAGAAAAAATCCTCTTTTGTCAAGGCAGTTTGAATAAAAAAACACAATAAAAACAATAAAATACTATTGCAAAAAAAGAAGGGATAGATTATAATAGAAGCAAAGCGGAGAGCCTTGGCTTTCCGAAAAAACTGTAAAAGAGGATAATAAAATATGAAACTTGGTTTGCTTGGCTTGGGACAGCGCGGTTATACGATGCTGAAAGCTTCCATCGTGCATTTTGACGTGAATATTGTGGCCGTTTGTGATTTGTACGAGGATAGAGTTGCTGACGCGCAAAAGGTGATTTTCGATGAGATGGGTCAAAGCCCCAAGGGCTTTACCAACTCCGATGAGTTTTTCGAGGAAGAAATGGATGCGGTTTTGATTATGACCGCATGGGAGAGTCACGTTTCCTTGGCTATCACCGCTATGAAGAAGGGAATTATCACGGGTCTTGAAGTAGGCGGCGCCTACTCGGTAGACGATTGCTTTGCCCTGGTTCGCGCGTATGAGGAAACCAAAACTCCCTTTATGATGATGGAAAACTGCTGCTTCGGTAAGGACGAGCTGCTTGCCACCGCTATGGCGCGCAAGGGTATGTTCGGCGAAATCGTTCATTGCAGCGGCAAGTACGGACACGATTTGCGTTATGAGGTAGCCAACGGCGAAAAGCTGCGTCACTACCGTCTGCGTAACTACCTTGCTCGCAACTGCGAAAACTATCCGACCCACGAGCTTCTGCCTATCGCCAAGCTTTTGAACATCAACCGCGGCAACCGTATGGTTTCCTTGGTTTCCGTTGCCTCCAAGGCAGCAGGCGTTCGTGATTACATCGCTTCTCATAAGGATGAGGTTCCCGAGGCGCTGCATAACGCAACCTTCAAGCAGGGCGACATCATTGATACCATCATCACCTGTGCCAACGGCGAAACCATTCGTCTGTGCTTGGATACCACTCTGCCTCGCTTCTATGACCGTGGCTTTACCGTGCGCGGCACCAAGGGTATGTATATGCAAACCTCCAATTCCGTGATTTTGGAAGGAAAGACCCCTGAATACTGGGAGCCTGCTGTTGCTATGGAAAAGCTCCTGAATAACGCCAAGGATTACGAGGAGCACCTGCCTACCGTTTGGAAGGAAATGACCGAGGAAAAGGCCAAGGTTGGTCACGGCGGTATGGACGGAATTGAGCTTTCCGTATTCTTTGACTGCGTGGAGAACAAGAAGGAAATGCCCATCGACGTGTATGATGCGGCCTCCGCTATGGTCATCTCCGTTTTGAGCGAGGCATCTATCGCCCAGGGCGGCGCACCTATGACCATTCCCGATTTCACCTCGGGCGCTTGGCTTTACCGTAAGCCGAAGGACGTTGTGGAGCTGTAAGCCTCCCTCGCCCTCTTTATAGCCATATAATCTATTTAAAATCGAATAAGCCCATTGGGCTCGGAAAGGAAACAGCTTTGAAAAAAAATGACGTTCTTATTGCCAAAATAGAAGGCATTAACAACCTCGGCTTCGGCATTGCCAGGGTAGAGGGGCAAGTCGTTTTTGTTTCGGGTGCTGCAGACGGAGATGAGGCAGAAATACGCATCATTCTGGTGCGTAAGAGCTATGCAGTCGCCAGAATTGAGCGACTGCTCTCGCCCTCCCCCTATCGCCTTTCCGAGCCCTTTTGCTATGCCTCCGCCTGCGGCGGCTGCGCCTATGCCGCCATTACCTATGCGCGCGAAAGGTTTTTCAAGGAGGAAAGCGTGCGTTACGCCTTCATTAAAGCAGGCCTGCCGGACACAGAAATCCGCCCCCTGCTTTCCACCGAAGAAACCAAGCATTATCGCAATAAAGCCCAGTTTGCCGTTGCTCCCGATAAAAACGGAGAGGTAGCCATCGGCTTTTTTGCCCCCAAAAGCCATAGACTTGTTCCTGCGATTGACTGTCCCTTGCAGGACGAGGCCTTTGCCCCCATTTTGCGTACTCTCTATGACTTTTGTCATAGCTATCATATCAAGCCCTATGTGGAAGAGAATCACTCGGGGCTTTTGCGCCATATCTATCTGCGCGCCTCCGTGGATAAAAAAGTGCTTTTGACTCTGGTTATAAACGGAGAAAGCTTCCCGAAGGCCAAAAAGCTTGAAGACATCTTAAAGGAAAAGCATCCCGAAATCGTGGGCTGCTATCTTAACATCAATCAAGAAAAAACCAACGTCATCTGCTCGGATGACTATCGTCTTTTGTTCGGTGCGCCCTATTTGGAGGACACTCTGGCAGGCGTTACCCTTTCGCTCTCTCCCGCCTCCTTTTATCAGGTTAATCACGCCGCCGCCGAGCTGCTCTATGCCGAGGCAAAGCGTCTTGCCGATTTGAAGGGAACTGAGTCCCTTCTTGACCTCTATGCAGGCGTTGGTAGCATCGGGCTTTCTATGGCGGATAAGGTAAGGGAGCTTGTCGGTGTTGAAATCGTTCCCTCTGCCGTTGAATGTGCCAAGGAAAATGCCAGGAAAAACGGCATAGAGAACGCCAGCTTCTATTGCGCCGATGCAGGAAGCGCCGAAGCGCTCTTTGCCGCCGTCAAAAAGGAAAAGGGCGCAGATTACCGCCCCGACATCGTCGTCCTCGACCCGCCCCGAAAGGGCTGCGCCGAGGAGCTGCTTGCCTACCTTTCCCATACCGTCATCCCCGAGAAAATCGTTTATATCTCCTGTAACCCCGATACCTTGGCCCGCGACTGCGCCTACCTCACCCAAAACGGCTACACCCTTTCTCCCGTCACCCCCGTCGATTTGTTCCCGCGTACCGGGCACGTCGAAAGTTTAGTTTGTCTGCAAAAGCAGACAAACTAAAGCGATATAAATCCCTCACGAGATTTGCGATATACGCGTCACTTCATTCGCGTGCGATATGCCTGCGGCGCGATATGCTTTTGCATACCTCGTCGCAGACGAGATATATCAAAAGCGTGAGCGCACTGCGCGCGCAAGGACGTGGGGATTTATATTTGCGTACTTTCCGCCACATTCGCCAAAGGCGAATATATCGCTGCTTCGCAATGCGAAACAATATCTCGCTCGGCATCGCCGAGTATATCGCGCACCGAAGGTGCATATCGCGTGAGCGAAGCGAACTTAAAAGAGGTAAATATCATGAACAAAACGATCAAAGAGCTCGCAGTTGAGCTTACCATAGAAGTCACTGCTGTTTGTGATACTATAAAAGGCAGAGCTGTATTTGTTAACCAACTCTTGCGCTCTTGCTCATCCATCGGTGCTAATAGCTATGAAGCAAAATACGCACAAAGCACGGCGGATTTTATAAATAAGCTTGAAATCGCTCTGAAGGAATGTTACGAAACCGATTATTGGTTGGAAATTCTTTTCAAGGTCGGATCGATGGACGAAAACATATACAAAACACTCGCAAATAAATGCGGTGCAATTCGTAGAAAACTCATCTCCTCCATCACCACCGCAAAGGAAAACAATTAAAAGCAGGAAAGAACCCCAAGGGAGAAAACAAATATGGATGAGAAGAGTATTATGCAAAGCATAAAATTCTATGAGGACTTACGGCATCATTTGTTATTAGCATATGAAAGAAGCACTGAATTTTTTGTTATGTATGTTCCTGCGACAAAGCAATGGCAGGATTGTAATATCTCTTTCTCAAATTTTCAGCATGATTATGAATATAAAGAAATCAGCAGAGAAGAGGCTATCCAAAAAACCGATGGCGTTCTTCCCGAAGCAGAGCTGAAAGACTATTTAGCCATTATCCAAGGCAATAGCTCTTTCTGAAATAGTCGATAACGAAGCGCAACCATGCATCCGACCGATAAGATTGCAAAAAAGGAGCAGACATTATGGGAAAATGGGTTTTAAGAGAAGCCAAGCCCGCAACGGACAAAAAGCTTTTCAAGACGTTTTTAATCGTAGCATGGCTCTTTCCGCCTATCGGATTGATAGCGCCAATGGGCGTCAACTATCTGGACGGACAAAAAAATAAAGCCAAATGGCTTGGCGCCCTCGTTGGCTTTCTGCTTGGCGTAATAGATTTTGTTTTCATCATACTCTCCTTTGACGTGTTCCATTTGCCAATCTTAGCCGCCCTCTTCTTCATCTGGCATTTTGTCGGCGCATTGTGCTTTGGACTCTTTTACAAATCCGATACCGAAAAGGATGACACACCGTGAAAACCATTTTTAAAAAATCTCACCTCCCCTTCTTGAAGCACGTCTTGCACGAGGGCGAGGGTAGAGAATACTGGAATCTTGCCAGAACCATGCAGGACGAAAACGGCTTGCAGCATCAGCTGCCTGCCGAGCTGGCTCTTTTGCGCCGCGGCGCCGCCGATGGTGACGCTTGGAGTATGTGTGAGCTGGCGCGCAACTATTTTCATCACTGCGGCGACCTCTTTTTGCCCGAGGCTCTTCGCCTTTGGAAGCAAGCTGTCCTGCAAAATGACGGCGGCGCAAAATTTGACGTAGAAAATCTGCCGATTTATGACCGTATTCTTGCGTATTCCGACAAGGACGGACACCCATACAAAACCCTTGAAATGCGATGCGCCCTTTTGACCGAATGGCATCTGACCCGCCTTGGCTTTTTCGCCTGGGAAAATATGAGCGATAGCGAGCGCAAGGCGCGGTGCGCGGCCATTGCAGAGGACGCTTGCCGCCTTTTGCAAGTTCCCTCGGTGGCGCTTGAATATACCCCCAATCTCACCTTTAACGGTGGCACGGTGGACGCGCTTGCCCATTGGGAAGGAAAAATTACCATTCGAGAAGAGCTTTTGCCTGACTTGGAGCGCATCATAGAGCTTCTGTTCCACGAGCTTGGGCATATCGCCGCCTTTGACATTTTGCGAGGCACGGAAAACGGCAAAAGACTCAAAGAGCTTTTCGGCCTGACGGATGAGCGCGTTGCCTCCTGGGGTCGCAACGAAATGGGCTATGAGGTGCCAACCTCGGAAGAGGACCCTGACACCCTTTCCTACGGCGTCTACACCCTTTGGGCAACCTTCTTCCTGCCAAGCGGCAAAAGATAAACCGTAATTCACCCTATACCGCAACGAAAGCGAGGACATTCTCTTGGAATTAAAAGCAAAGTGGTTTGATGAGCTAACCACCCGTGAATTATATGAAATCCTCCGTTCCAGAGCCGAAATTTTCCTGCTTGAACAGGGAATCGTCTGTCAGGATTTGGACGGAATGGATTATGAGAGCCTGCATTGCTTCTATGAAAAGGACGGCAGGGTTATTGCCTGTCTTCGCGCGTATCTCACGGAAGAAGGCAAGGTGAAAATTGGCCGCGTGCTTACCTTGACGCATAAAACGGGGCTTGGCGGCGCCCTGATGTCCTCTGCTCTTTCCGTCATCAAGGAAAAATGGCCCGAAAAAGAAATTATCGTTCACGCACAGCTTCAAGCCCAAGGCTTCTACGAGAAGCAAGGCTTCGTTCCCACCTCCCCCGTCTTTGACGAGGAGGGCGTCCCCCATATTGCTATGTGCTTGCAGGACTGATTTCTGCCACAGCAACAATAGAAGGAGCATACTATGAATCCCCAAACGCTTCTGTATCAAATCACCGAAACCAGTCAATTTATGATGGGCTTCGTCCTTGTCACCAAAGCAGATAACGCCATTGTGATTGACGGTGGCAGGGAAGAGGATATGCCTCTTTTGAAGGAGTATATCGGTGGTCGGCATATTTCAGCGTGGATTTTAACCCACGCCCATAATGACCATATCAGCGGCTTTATTTCCGAATATAAGCGCAACGGCCTTGCGGATTTTGATGTTGAAAGGGTATATTATCGCTTTCCGCCCTATAAAGAGCTGAAAGGCAGAACAGACGTTCCCTCGCCCTCTTATTTTGATACGGAGCTTGAGGAAACGCTTGCAGGCTTTGTGGAAATAGAGTCGGGGCTTTCCCAAATCGCCCACGTGGTATCGCAAGGAGAGACTGTGGATATTGATGAATGTCATATTGACTTTATCTATACGTATCACGACGGTCTCTTTTCCAACCTGATGAACGATGCCTCCTTGGTCTTTAAAATCACCACTCCCAACAAAACGGTGCTTTTTCTCGGTGATCTGGGGCCGGAGGGCGGCGATGTTCTATACGAGGAATCCCGTCATCTTTTGAAAGCAGATATCGTTCAAATGGCGCACCACGGCCATATGAACGTGGGGTTAGAGGTGTACGCCGCCGTACAGCCCGAGGCGTGCTTATGGTGTTGCCCCGATTGGTTGTATAACGAGCCCGAAATTCCCGGGTATCTGCAAAACAGGAAAGCCCTGCGCGCGATGCAGCGCGAGGGTATGTACGGTACCGCCGTGACGCGTCGCTGGATGGAAATTCTCGGCGTCAGGACCCACTACGTCACCAAGGATGGGACGCAGACTCTCGTATTATAAAGACTCTAAAGCAAGGAGATACAGCTATGCTAAACGTGATGATTTCCTATTCTCATAAGGACCAACAGTATGCCAATATGGTGGTTGCCGTTTTGGAGCGAAGCAACATCAAATGCTGGATAGACTACCGCGACGCGACCCCGGGCATCAACTATGCGGGCTCTATCGTGCGCGCCATTAAAAACGCAGATTTCGTCGTTGTTATTCTCTCCAACAACAGTATTGAATCCGCCCAGGTGCTAAACGAGGTCAACTCCGCGGTAAACAACGGCATCACCATCATTCCCTTTAAGATTGATGCCGCCGAGTTAAACGATAATATGGAATATTACTTGGGGAAAACCCATTGGCTGGACGCCATCACCCCGCCCTTAGAGGCGCATATTTACCGCCTGGTGGAGACCATCAACGGCTACGCCGCGCCTCAGATGAAGGGTGGGCCGGTAAGCACGTCGGCGCCTCTGCCCTCTATGGGAAGCGCGGATAAGCGGGAATGCCGCATGGTCAAATTCGGGGAGCTGATAGACCTTGGCTATACCGCTTCGAAAATCGCCATCCAGCTGGTGGAGAACGATTATATCACCTGCAACGGCATTGGCGACGAGAACGAGGGCTCTGCCGAGCAATGGGAAGCCTTTTTGCAGGACAATAGCGACACCTTCCAGTACCTCATCAACGGCGAAAATAAAATCGTCGGCGACTGGTCCATTGTGGCGCTGACGGAGGATGCGTTTGCCGAGGCGATGGAGGGAAAGCTCGTGGAGGCAGATATCGGCCCCGACAACACGGAAATGATATGCTTCCCCGATATGTACCACGGGTATATTCTCACCTTCTCCATTTTGCCCGAATACCGCACCACCAAAAATTACAACCTCATTATTGATAGCTTTCTGCGCCAGATGGAGGAGTATTCGGAGGACGGTATCTTCTTCAAGCATTGGTGCATCAACGTGTTCAGCAAGGAAGTGGAGGCGCTGGTGAAAAAGATGGGCTTCACCTATCGGTGTGACAACAGAGTCTTTGGAAAAATTTATTCCTGTGACTTTATTCCCCTGCCCCAAATCCCCCTGTTCCGTAAATACGAGAAGCTGGTGAAAAACTATGGCGAGCTGTGATTTTCTCTACCGTAAAGCAACGGAGAATGACGATTTTGCCGCCATCGCCGGGCTTGTGCATCTGACGGACCCCTATATCTATCCCACCGTCTGCGAAGCACCCGATGACCCCTTCTTTTATGGGCTGCTTTTGCGTTGCTTCAAGGATAAAACCAATATATTTTTCTTGGAAAATATTTGGCTTGCCCTCTGTGAAGAACGCGTGGTAGGCATTCTTTGCGCCATACCCTGCGGAAGAAAAGCCACCTTCTTAGATAATCTCCTTCTCACCGACGGGGAGAAGGCGCGCCTCTCCAAGGCAAACGAGGGCTATTTTTTGCCTCTTATAGAGGAGTCAGCCGCCTTCGACGGGTATAACGTCACCAATCTCTGCGTTGCCCCTGCCTTCCGTGGCAGGGGCGTTGGAGAGGGCCTGCTTCGCTTCTATTTAGAGAGCGTCAAGGGTGACCCCGTCCACTTGGACGTGATAGCCGCCAACGGTGCCGCCGTCAGGCTCTATGAGCGCTGCGGCTTTGTGCTTGAGAAGGAATATAACGGCTTTTCCGGCACGGAGGAGCCGTTGCTCTGTTACCATATGATAAGAAAAGGACACTGAAGGAGCGGCATATGCGACATTTTATTTTAGGAACAGACTGGTGGACGGATTGCGATGACGCCGTTGCCATACGAATGCTGGCAAGAGCGCACCAAAGCGGCGCTATTCATCTTGACGGCATTGTTATCAATGCCTGTATGGAGGATTCCGTTCCTTCGCTTGACGGCTTTTTGTGCCTTGAAGGCTGCGAGAATATTCCCCTCGGTCTTGACCCTGCCGCCAACGATTTCGGTGGCAATCCCCCCTATCAGAAGCGGCTTGCCCCCTTTGCCCAAGCCTATCCTGCCAATACCGATGCCAAGGATGCGGTAAAACTCTATCGAGAGCTTTTGGCAGGCGCCACCGCCCCTGTTGAAATGGTGGAAATCGGCTATCTGCAAGCCTTTGTCGCCCTCTTGCAGAGCGGTGCTGACGAAATCTCCTCCAAAACGGGAATGGAGCTTGTCAAGGAAAAGGTGTCGAAATGCTGGGTAATGGCAGGCAAATGGGATGCAGACGGTGAGAAGGAAAACAACTTCTGTCGCAATGAGCGCTCCCGTCTGGCAGGCGCCCTCTTTTGCGAGAAATGTCCCGTTCCCGTCACCTTTCTTGGCTGGGAGGTCGGCTTTGACGTTATTAGCGGAAGCCGTCTTGCTCCCGAGGACCATCTTGCCAAGGCACTCTCTGACCATGGTTCACCAAACGGCCGAAGCTCTTGGGATCCGATGCTCGTGCTTCTTGCCCTTGTTGGTGACGCCGAAAAGGCAGGCTATTCTACGGTAAGCGGCAATGCCCGTGTGGATGCCCAAACAGGACAAAACTATTTCATCCCCGCCGCCAACGGCCCCCATTCTTACGTTGTTAAGCAAAAGGAAAACGCCTTTTACGCAGATATGATTGACGCCCGGCTTTAAGACGACAGGCTTACCTTTTGGGGCTTGGAATCCCTCTTTTTCAACAAATCCTCTTGCTTTTTCAAACAAGCTGGGCTATAATAAAGGCAAGAAGAAATTCTTGCCTTTTTGCTTGGAGTACATATGAAAAAACTGTCCTTTGCCTTTGTCATTCTTGCGGGCGTCCTTTGGGGCACCTCGGGGCTTTTCGTACAGCTGCTTGCGCCTTACGGCTTTACAACTCTGCAAATTTCCGCCGTGCGCGGCGGTGTTTCCTTTGTGGCGGTTGCGCTTTTTGCCCTCCTTTTTGATAGGTCTCTGTTTCGTGTCAGATGGTGGGAGCTTTTGCTTTGCCTGTTTATCGGCGTTGCTCTTTTTGGCACGGGAAATTGCTATTTTTACGCCTTACAGTTGACTTCTATTTCAACCGCCGTTGTTCTGATGTATACCGAGCCGGCACTTGTAATGCTTTTCTCCGTGCTTTTCCTGAAGGAGAAAATCACGCCCTTAAAGCTCGTCTCCCTTTGCACGATGCTTTTCGGCTGCGTTTTGGTTTCGGGAATTTTGGGCGACTTTAAGCCGAATCCTGTGGGTATTCTGATTGGTCTTCTCTCGGGCGTTTCCTTTGCCGCCTATAATATTCTTACGAAAATTGCCGTTGATAAGGGAATGCGACCGCTTTCCGTTACGCTGTACGGATTTCTCTTCGCCTCCTCCTTGTCGCTTGCTCTTTCAAATCCCGTAGAGCTTGTCAGGACGGCGGCCTCGGCGCTTGGTGAAACCCTGCCGCTTCTGGTTGCCATTGGCCTTGTTTCCTTCGTTGCGCCTTATCTGCTTTACACCATGGCTATGCGCGCGCTTCCTGTGGGAACGGTTTCAGCGCTTGGCATCGTTGAGCCTATGGCGGCAACGGTTTTTGGCATCCTCTTTTTGAAGGAGCATCTGACGGTGCTTAGCGCCGTCGGCATTGCTGCGATACTTTTGGCCGTTGTGCTTCTCGGCTTGGCAGAGAATAAGGCAACGGGAAAAACGAAATAACAGAAAGGACGAACACTATGAACGTTACGAAAACACTTTGGAATGATTTTGAATGCGAGGAATTTGAATTTGAGGGTCAGCCTGCGAAAATTATCTTTCCACACGGCGAAAGAAACGGCAAATGGCTTTTGAAAACCGAGTATTTCGGCGCCTTCCCCTCCTTTGAAATTGAAATGCTCCACCGTGGCTTTTGCCTCGCCTTCAATCGCAATGAGGGACGGTGGGGTCACCGCAAGGATCTGGCGCGCAAGGCAAATTTTATTGACTATATTTCCGAAACCTATAACTTAGATAGCCGTTGTATCCCCGTTGGTATGAGCTGCGGCGGTCTTTTCGCTATCAAGCTGGCAGGACTATATCCCGATAAGGTGTCGGTGCTGTATATTGATGCACCTGTCGTTAACCTGCTTTCCTGTCCTTGCGCTCTATCGGGCGTTCCCCAGCCCATTCCTTCCGAGGAGGCGTACCGCAATCTTGGCCTTGACGCCAAAACCATTCTTTCCTACCGCGACCATCCGCTTGATCATCTGCCCACCCTGATTGAAAAGCGTATTCCGCTTGCTCTCGTGTACGGAGATGCGGATTTGACGGTTGCATGGGAGGAAAACGCCCTTTTGGTTATCGAAGCCTACGAGGGAACGGGCATCCCCTTCCTTTGCATCAACAAGCCCGGATGCGACCACCATCCGCACGGCTTGGAGGATAACACCCCCCTTATCGACTTTGTTTTGAAGCACGCATGATGCAGGAAATGAAAAAGGCCTCCCCCTTCTTTTTGTCGGGAACGGCCCTGAAATGGCTTGCCCTGATATTGATGACGGTGGATCATTTCGGCCTCATCTTTTCAGGACTTTTGCCCTTTTCCGTTTATCGTCTGCTCCGCATTCTGGGCAGGATATCCTTTCCTCTTTTTGCCTACTTAACGGCTGAGGGCTATCGCTACACCAAGAATCGCAAGCGCTAAGCTCTCCGTATGCTTATCTTTGGAGCATTGTTC
>JAZRFK010000056.1:0-60081 GCA_045661325.1 Eubacteriales bacterium
TGGCCGCGCAGCTTTCCGTCAAACTGGTCGATAGCCCCCTTGATTTCGGAGAAGGCCACCGTCAGCATAGAGTTGGAAATAGAACCCGAGGTGTCCACGAAGAACAGAACGTCCTCGATAACCGTTTCGGTATCGTTGAAATCAGGCAAGAAGAAGGGCGAATCCGAAAAGCGCCTGTCGGGCGGCGAAAAGGAATAGTCACAAACCTCCTCGTGCACGAAATCGTTGAGAACGGTTTTCCAATCGGTTTGGGGCGATTGCCATTCGGCAATGGCACGCTCTATCCCCAGAGGAACGTCTCCTGCGGCACGGGAGATAGCCTCTGCCGCCGCAAGCACGTGGCTTCGCCAGGCATCCTGCATATAGGCGTTCTCCTCTTTGGCCTTGTCCCAATGAGAATGGTCGTCAAAGCGCGTTCCTTCGCCAACACCGTCCTCGTTTCCGTCGGCACTTTGCGAATCCGCAGATGCGCTATCGTCCTCGTTTTCGTTTTCATCGGAGCTGCCGCCGTTATCCTCTTGGCTGTTGCCGCCCTTTTTGTCATCCTTGCCGCCCTGACTCTTGGACTTGTCCTTATCCGCCTTGTCTATCAGCATATGATAGACCTCCTCGGCCGAATAGAGATAACCCTCCTTGCCATCGGGTGCCAGGTGCATACACTCGCCGTATTGCTTTAAGGTGATGCTGCCCCCTGCCTTCTGAATGGTGGAATTGACAACGATATCAGCGGCAATATTGAAAAGGCGGCGCTGATACCCCTCTGAACGAAAGCAATGGGCAAGGGCGATATGCATCACCTCGTGCATCAGGACAAAGTCCACCTCCTCGTCAGAGAGAGAGTCCAAAAAGGTGGGGTTGAAGGCAATTCGCTCCGAATCGGTATAGGCGGTCTGACAGGCAGGATCTAACGAAAGCTTGACGTGCATCAAAAGCAGGCCGTAAAAGCCGTGATGCCAAAGAAGCCTCGTTCTTGCGGTCACAAGCCGCATGGCATATCTTCTCTGCTCTGCCTCAGAAAATTCCGCCAAGGAACCTGCCCTTTGTTCTGGCATATTCCTGCACCTCCTGCAAACGCATCAATTTGTCCTTGAAGGCCGTGCCAAAGGCCACGTAATTCTTGAATAGCACCACGGAAAAATCGGTGGGCATTTTGGTTGCATAGCGCACGGAGTTGGCAATGGCGTTCATATCGTGCTGATGCTCCTTGGCGTACGCCGTCATAGAGGAAACCAAGGCGTACATCGCGTCGGTTGAGGTGGGCATCGGCGGCATTCTGCCTGCAAAAATATCGGCGATATTCGGCAGGGTGGTATACACCTTGCACCAGGTGCGAAGCTCCGTTGCCACACCCGCACCGACACAGCCTACGAGCAAGGGATAAATTTTGTCCACATCGTCGCAAGCATAGTGCAAAAGCGAGGAGGCCATCTCCCAGGAACGCGGCGTTGGAAATGCCAAATCGTCTGATCCCGCGTCATACACCGAGAGCCTGTCGGCACGGAAGGACAGAAAGCCCAAAATCTTCGGGTGTATGCCCGCGCCGACTGCCCAGCGCCGCCAGGACTCAAAGTTGCTTTCTACCTCTACGTGACAAAGACGGTTGGCCAGCGCCTTGGGCATTTTATAGGCCACCGATTTATCGGTAACACGGTTGCCCGCGGCAATCACGATACAGTTTTCGGGCAGGCGATGCTCGCCGACCACTCTATCCAAGGTTATCTGATAAGCCGCCGCCTGCACCGATTGGGGCGCGGCGGAAATTTCGTCCAAAAACAGAATGTTCACCACGCTATCTGAGGGATCCATATCGAAAATCTGCGGCTTCAACCAGATAGCGAGATTTTTTTCGGCATTGGCGGTGGGAATACCGCGCAAGTCGATGGGGTTGAACAAGAGCAGGCGAACATCCGTCACCTTGACCGTCTTTCCCGTTTTTTCTTTGATACGGGCGGCCACCTGCTTGACTGCCTGCGACTTACCAACGCCGGGAGGGCCCCAAAGCATAAAGGCAGGAAGCAGCTTTAAGGGCAAGCCCTTCTCGATTATGGAAATATATGCGCCGGACAGCTGCGAAACAACGCCGTCTGCCGACAAAACAGAAAGATTACCCGTTGTATTATTCATCGTCCTTTATCCCCAATTCTTTATCAATTTTTTCAAGCTCTTTTTGCAAGGCCTCGATGGCCTCGCCGTAGGTCTCGGTTTTTTGCAGCTCCTTTTGCAAGGCGCGCTTTTGCGCGTTAAGATTTTTGAGCTTTTCGCCAAGCCCTGCCAGATAGCCGTTAAGCCCCTCCAAGAAGGAGTCAAGTCGGCGCAAATGCCCCTCCTCGCTATTGCAAGGGAGACGGTATTTGCCGTTTCCGATGACGTCAAGGCTATAATGATACATACTCATATAAGCAGGAATGACAATACGGAAGCCGAAATACTCCATCACGAATACCTCCTCCGTGACGCCGCGGTTTTGCTGAACCGCCTTGTCCAAGCGAAGTCTGTACTCCTCCTTTTCCTCGGGGGAAAGCTCGCACTTCCTTTCCTCATAAAGCAATATATCCTTTTCGCAGGCCGCGATACGCCCCTTGACGTCCTCGACCATTCCCGGCAAATCGGTCAGCTCCTGCTGCATACGCCGCCTTTCCTCAACGGCGCCTCGGCGCAGCATAGAAAGACGGGAAAGCTCGTTTGCCACCTCAACCCTGTGCTTGATTTGAGGGTTTCCGATGGCAAGGGCCTTGACCTCCGCATAGTTGAGGGCGGTGCTATCCACATCCTCTCCCTCTCGCTCGGAGAGCGATCCTGCCAAAAGCTCCTCAATAAAGTGCTGCTTGGTTTCAAGAATCTGCCAGGAATACGCGTCAAAGCTTGCCTCGGTTATGTAGCGATAGATAAAGACCTGTGCATTCTGATTTCCCTGCCGCAGAATACGCCCCTCGCGTTGCACCATATCGGACGGACGCCACGGCACGTCCAGATGATGCACGGCAATCAAGCGGTCTTGCACGTTGACGCCAAGGCCAAGCTTGAAGGTAGAGCCAAGAAGCACGCGGATTTCTCCCTCGCGCACCGCTTCAAAGAGCATATCTCTTTTGGCAACACTATCGCCAACATCGTGAATATACGCAATTTCAGAGGCAGGAACGCCGCCCTGTATCAAGAGCCGCTTCATCTCATCGTACACGTTGAAGCTGCTTTTTGGCGTGGAAACATCGCAAAAGACAAGCTGCGTTGCGCGGGAAGGGGTTGTTGCGTGATAAATATGCAAGACGTTTTCAGCGCAGGCCTCCACCTTGGCGGTGAAGCCGTTTCCGTAGCCGCCGTTTATCAAGCGCAAATCAAGCGCGGCCTTTCTTCCGTCCGAGGATATTTTGAGCATATTATCCTGACTCCGCAGAACACGGCGCGCGCGCACGTCATCCGCGCGCTTGGAAATCTCACGCAGGTATTGACGAAAGGGCGCCGTTCCCAAAATTTTGACATCGGTATAGCCCTTAAATTCGGGCAGACCGTTTTCCTTCGAGTTGCAGCGATGAAAATCGGCAATGGAGGATAAGAGAGCGGTCAGCTCCGTCAGGTTGTGGAATTTGGAAAAACGGGTTGCCATACGGAACTTGCTGGTATCCACATCAACCTCAAAGTCAAGCTCCTTCTCGCAAAACATACCCACCCAGGAATCGAACTGGGCAAGGCCGAGAAGCCCCATTTCTCCGTTCTGCAAATATTTTTGCATTACGAAAAGGTCGGTAATGGAGTTGGTGATGGGGGTTCCCGTGGCAAAGACAACGCCGCGGCCGTTGTTGGCGTTTTGCACGGCGCGCACCTTGCTTAACATATCGTAGGACTTTTTAGATCCATCCCGACGCATACCGTAAATCGTTTCGATTTTGGTATCCACGGGCATATTTTTATAGTTGTGCGCCTCATCGACGAAAAGCGTTGTCACCCCAAGCTCGTCAAAGGCAATTCCCTGTTGCAAACGGGCGAGATTCTTTTTCATCGCGCGCTCCAAGGTCTGCTTTTTCCGCTTGATGATATACGGCGAATAAAAGACGTTCTCTGCCTTTTCAAGCGCGGCCATTTCGTCCTTATACATTTTTTCGTAGTGCGCCACGGAAAGCGGTATAGCATCAAAGCAGGAATAGGGCATAATAATACCGTCAAAATCCTCGTCTCTGATGCGAGAGAGCGTCTTTCCTCTATTTGAAGGGGTGAAATGCTTGGGCTCAATCACCAAAATTTTTGCATAGGGATAAAGACAGAGGAATTTCTCGCGCCATTGACCGACAAGGGTGTTTGGCACGACATACAAATTCTTTCTGCCGATGCCCATTCGTCTCAATTCCATACCTGCGGCTATCATCGTGTAGGTTTTTCCTGCGCCGACGTTATGCGCCAAAAGCGTGTTGGGAGAAAACAAAATTCTCGCCACAGCGTCTCTTTGATAGGTATAAAGGCGAATAGAGGGATTCATACCCGGGAAGAGCAAAAACGAACCGTCATAATGATGCACGCGGACGCGGCCATAACGCTCCTCGTAGATGGTTTTCAAGCGCTTTTTGCGCTGAGGCGAGCGCCAGACCCACTCCTGAAACAAGCGCACAAGCTCTGCCTGCTTGGAGAGCGCCATTGCCGTTTCAACATTGTTTAAGACGCGAACCGTTTTGCCGAATCTTGTGCTCATCGGGTCCGGTACCTCGTCATACACGGCGATGGTTTTGATATTGAGGGTGTCCTCTATCAGATAGAGCATCTCGTACCGCACCGTACCGTAGGTATTGCGGTTTTTAACGGCGTATTTTCCGCCGCGATAGCGCGTTTTGTGAGGGATTTCCCATATACCCGTTCCCGCGTCATACCGCGTGGCATACTCGTTGTTTCTGCCCCAGGACATTCTCTCTCCTATGAGATTGACGATAAAATCGTCGATAATATCCGGGGGAACCCAGGGTGAACCCAGGGTGATAAAGATATTTTCTGTGCTGACGTTGGGGGGCAAAATGCGCGTTAAGGCACGGATGTTCTCCTGATAACGCCCATTTTCGTTATGCTCCTTGGCAACGGCCAGCTTGGAGAGAATATTGCCCGAAAGATATACGTCACCCGTCAACCACTCATGGCTGATAGGATCCTCGAAAATTTTGCCGCGCAGCTCTCCGATAACCTCCTCTTCGGTCTTACCCGTCAGGGAGGCAATATAATCCAGTCTGACACCGCAATAGGTATTCAGACAAAGAATAAAGGCGTCAAACACGTTTTCAATTTTGGGGGCTTGGCCATCCTCACCAAGCGGCTGCTCTAACAGACTGTCAACGTCAAGCGGCAAGTCAATAACACCGTCTCCATCGCCAAGGGTGAAGGACATTTCGCCAAAGGTATGCTGCATAAGGGCGCCTCCTTTCTTTTTGATTTCGTTCTGCGCTTCTTTTTATGCTTTCGTTGAAACAAAAAGGACTGCCATGCCGTAGCACAACAGTCCTTTTAGGCGGGTTGTCAAGCAACACGCGCCATCCAAACCTGCTCCCTTTGGGGAAGCAAGACAAGGAACGCCAAATCAGCGCTTGCTGAACTGGGGCGCACGACGAGCTGCCTTCAAGCCGTACTTCTTTCTTTCCTTCATACGAGGGTCACGGGTCAGGAAGCCTGCCTTCTTCAAAGCGGGCTTGGTCTCTGCGTCTGCAATCAGAAGAGCGCGAGAAATACCGTGACGGATAGCACCTGCCTGGCCGGAAAGACCGCCGCCATGAACGGTTGCCACAACGTCAAACTTGCCCTCGGCTGCTGCAACGTCAAAGGGTTGCATAACGATGAGCTTCAAGGTTTCAAGGCCGAAGTACTCGTCAATGGTCTTGCCATTTACGGTTACAGAGCCGGTGCCGGGATACAAACGAACACGAGCAACAGACTTCTTTCTTCTGCCGGTGCCGTAAAAATAGGGTTTTACACTGGTATACATTCTGTTTCTCCTCCGTTTTCTCAGTCAATGGCAATAGGCTGCTGAGCCTGCTGCTTGTGTGCGTCGCCTGCATAAACCTTCAAGCGAGTGAAGGCCTTGGCGCCAAGAGAATTGTGAGGGAGCATACCCTTTACTGCCAATTCCATTGCGTACTCGGGGCGCTCGCTCATCAGCTTACGGTAGGTAACCTGCTTCAAGCCGCCGATGTAACCGGAATGATGGTAGTGAATCTTCTGATCCAGCTTCTTACCCGTCAATACAGCCTTTGCCGCATTGATGATGATAACGAACTCACCGCAGTCAACATGGGGGGTGAATTCAGGTCTGTGCTTACCGCGCAAAATGGTGGCGGCTTTCACAGCGGTTTCGCCGAGGGTCTTGCCCGCAGCGTCAATAACATACCATTTACGAGAAATGGTTTCCTGCTTTGCCATAAAAGTGGACATTTCATTTTCCTCCGTTTGAATTTCTGACTAAACTTTCATGCGAGGAAGATTATAACACTTGTTTTTCCCTTTGTCAAGTGGTTTTTTTCACTTTTTTTGGTTTTTTTAATTTTCATCGGACATATCTCTTAAAAGCTCGTTTTTTCTCGTTTTTTCTCGTTTTTCCTAACTCGAAAAATAAAAATTTTATTTTTAAACTTTTTGTGAACGATTTTTCTTTCTTATCGCAAAAATAACAAAAAAAGACGGCCCCTTCCCTCTTGACAAAGGAATGAGGCCGCGCGTTTTATTCTGCTTTATTCGGCGCGGAAGGAGAGGATTATCTCCTTGGGCGCGGAGTCTAACTGACGCAAGGAAACGCCTGCGCTTTGCAGCATTCTCTTGGAGGCCTGCGTCATCGGGGTGTGGCCGTATTTATCGGAGAGGTAGATAACCTCCTTGATGCCGCATTGAATGATGGCCTTGGCGCACTCGTTGCAGGGGAAAAGCGCCACGTAAATGCGCGCGCCCGTCAAATTCTTGCCGCGGTTGTTCAAAATGGCGTTCAGCTCGGCGTGCACCACGTACGGATACTTGGTTTCCACGTCCTGTCCCTCGCGCGCCCAGGGAAACTCATCGTCAGAGCAGCCGTGAGGAAAGCCGTTGTAGCCTGTGGAAAGAATGCGGTTATTTTCGTCCACGATGCAGGCGCCCACCTGGGTATTGGGGTCCTTGCTGCGCTTGGAGGCCAACAGGGCAACACCCATAAAATATTCGTCCCAAGAAATGTAATCGGTTCTTTTCATCGTTAAGTCCTTCCTTTAAACGTACATTTTTTCAAATTTTCGACTGACGGGGTGCGATAACAAGAAGCAGAAGAGGGCCGCCAAGGCGGTGAACAAAAGGGTTAACACCCAAGCGGCAACGGCGGCGCCCCAAAGCACCAAAAGCAACAGTCCCAGAGCAGCGGCTATAACGGAAGCGGCCATCATTCCCAGCATAGAAAGAAGCACCGCAACGCCCTGCTTAACCGCCTCGGCCTCGTTTATCCAAGAGAAGCGGGGGAACAGAGCGCCGAGAATCATGCCGAGCGTCTCACCCGTCAGGGCAAAGGCCTGCGGCAGAAGCAAAACTGCCAGCGCCGTGTACCAGGAGGGAGCGGCAACGATAATAACCGAAAGAGAGGCCAAAAGTGCCGCAGGCATCGTTAACACCCGCGAGGCGTACACCTTGGCAAAGAGAATGTCCTCGGCCTTGAGGGGAGAAGCGCGCAGAATCCAGAAGGTCTTGGCCTCCAAGGAAATGGAGGGCGCCGTTATCATCACCATGGAGAGCAGGAAGCAGAATACCAAGGAAAAAACAAGGGCAAGCCCATCGCTTCCGAGCGCAAAGGGGAGCGACTGAACATCAAAATAAGCAAGAATGGCATCCTTGCCCACCACCAATGCCACGGCCGCCGCCAGAACAAAGAGGACGCCCAAAGCACTATTGAGCAAATAAATGCTGCTATGGAACAGATAAGATAAATCCTTCTTCGCCAAGGCGCACCGCACAGACGCGAGCTTGACTGCTTTTTCGCGGTACTCCGCCTTCTTCAAGGCGGTCTTTGCGGTAACAACGCGAATGAAGCTCTTTTCAAGCAAATAGAAGCAAAGAGCCGCAAGGACGATGGAGGCCAAAAGGAAGAGGGGCGTCATCCAAAGGCTTTCGGTACAGCCGACACCAAGCAGATAGAAGGGATAGAGATAGGTCTTTATGCCGTTGGCAAGCCCCGGGAGCAAAAGCGCAATATCCTCCATGCTTTCAAGGCTTTGCATCATACCAAAGTAAAAATAGAAATAAAGGCCGATAAAAAGCAAGGAAAAGAGGGTTTGCACCAAGGATTTCTTTCGCACCCTACGCATTAAGAGAGCCACGAGCCATCCGAAAAGGCAGGAGAGCGCAAGGCTCAAAAGCGGCAGAGTCACGAAGCAGGAAAGCAGCGCCAAAAGCGACCATACCGAGAACACCCCAACAAGATTGCTCCAAAAAAGATACATCGCCAATGCAGGAAGCAGGACAAGCGCTTGCAGCGCCACGTTTGTCAAAAGAAGAAACAGGAGGCGCGAGAGTAAAATCGTTCTTGGCGGAACGGGCATAGAAAGCAACAGGTCATTATCCTTGGCCTCGTATAGCTGTGAGACGGTAGCAAAGAGACTGCCGAACAAGGAAACGAGTAAGGCGGCAATGCCCGCCGCTGTGAAATAAAGCCAAGCGTTTTCTGCGTCTTGCAGAACGGTGCTTCCCAATGCCGCAAAAACCATACCGAACAAAAGGAGGAATACGCCGACAACGTACACATAGAGGAATGCGAGCAGCAGCATCGTACCGACCTTTCGCTTTTTCCCCGTTTTTTTATCGTACCCGAAGCCCGCGAAGAAGGAGGCAATACGGGTTTTTATCAAAGCTTTTAGCACAGTTTTTTATCCTTTCGAGTGAAAAGTCAATCCTCGTCCTCAACCAATTCCAAAAAGACCTTTTCCAAGGAGGCATCTCCTTTGACCTCGTCCATTTTACCCGACACAACGAGCTTTCCGTTTCGGATAATGGCAACCTTGTCGCAAAGCTTTTCCGCGACCTCCAAAACGTGCGTGGAGAAGAAGATGGCGCCGCCCGATGCGGTGAACTCGCGCATCAGCTCCTTCAAGGTGTGGGAGGCCTTGGGGTCAAGACCGACGAAGGGCTCATCCATAATCCAAAGACGCGGCTCGTGCAGCAGCGCTGCGATAACGGCAAGCTTTTGCTTCATACCGTGCGAATAGGCGGAAATGGGCTCGGCCAAATCCGCTGTTAAGGAAAGCGCCTCAGCGAGTGTTCTTATCTTTTCCGCTCTTTTCTCGGCGGAAACGCCGAAGATGTCGGCAACAAAGTTCAGATAGGCAATTCCCGTCATAAAATCGTACAAATCGGGGTTGTCGGGAATGTAGGACAAATCTCTTTTGCAGGCAAGCGGCTCGCGCTTGATTTCATGCCCATTGATATAGATGTCGCCCTCCTCAAAGGGCAAAATGCCGCAGCAGGCCTTAATCGCCGTTGTTTTGCCCGCTCCGTT
Source organism: Eubacteriales bacterium (assembly GCA_045661325.1). GTDB lineage: Bacteria > Bacillota > Clostridia > Oscillospirales > CAG-272 > UBA1740. The sequence continues at coordinate 9,467 of JAZRFK010000056.1, forward strand.
GTGACCGATGAAGGCGCAGATTTCTCCCTCGTTGATTTCCAAGGAAAGCGCGCTTACAGCCACCTTGTTTCCATATTTTTTCGTTACGTTTTCAAAACGCAATACGCTCATTGGGCTTCTCCTTTTGCTATAATTGTATTCATTGTACCACACTCTTTTCCCATTGTCAACCGCAACACGCGGCGCGCCACGCGAGAAAAACGGAGCGCGAACGCCTTTATTGGCTTGCTATCCTTATTTTTTATTAAATTTGTATAATCTTTCCTTTGAAATTTGTGTATTTTGCCTATGCCAATTTATAGTAAAATATGTTAGAATATATATAGATTATATGAATTTCGCGCCTTTGGCGCCAAGATGAAAAGAGGAGGGACAATGTACCAAATAAACGACATTATTTTTTACGGCGGCACAGGCATTTGCCAAATTGACGATATTGGCACAGAGCCCTTCGACGGTGCGCCCAAGGACGTTCTTTATTACGTGATGCACACGCTGAACGAACCAAGACAGACCATTTTTAACCCTGTGTCCAATGACAAGGTGTTTATGCGGCACCTGATGACCAAAAGGGAGGCGGAGGACTTTCTTGCCTCGGTATCTGCCATTGAAGGTCTGACGGCGCCCTCCTCCAAGCTCTTGCGCGAGGAGTACACGAAAGAGATGAAGAACTACACGCCAACGGGTTGGGTTCGTGTTATGCGAACCTTTATGGAGCGCGAGGCGACGGCCGTTCGTGTGACCGATGCGGAGCGCGCCTTCTTTGAAGCGGCAAAGCGGCATCTGTTTACCGAGGTTGCCCTGGCTTATGGCGAGGACTCTAAAAAAGCAGAGGAACGGGTTTTTGCGGCCTTGACGCTGGCCCGTTAACCTTAAAAAGAAAAGAGAACGAAACGGACTTTTCCGCATCGTTCTCTCTTTTTTTGTTTTTCGTTGCTTCGGCGGGGCTTACTCAAAGCAGAAGGAATATATATCCGCGTCCTTCAAGGCAAAGCGAATACAAACTCTTCGGCCACGCAGCGCCGAAAGGGGCTTTTCAAACTCCACGCGGCGATGGGTGCTATCCCCAAACATTTCATAGCTTTGGTAGCCCTCAATGAGAAGGCCTGCCTCATCAAGCAAGGATAGGCGAACGCCTCCCGCGCCGCTGGTGGCAAAATTCAGATACAAATCCCCCTCGCCCACCGTAAAGGGCAAAGTAACGGCTTCGCCCCCTGCAAAATCGGCGCGAAGGGAGAAAAATCCGTCAAGCCGCAGAGTGTAGCGGCGGAAATGCACGTTATCCGTGCGATAATTTTCGCCAAAGTAGAGGGAAATTTCCGACGAGGCGCCCTCCTCCTCGGCAGGCGTTTCTATCATGCCGTAAACGGAATAACAGCCGCCGTACCACCAGTTGTTACGGTTTTCGGGCCCGGGTGTAAAAAAGGCCTCGTCATACCGATGAAAGCAAAGGCCGTCCGCAGAGTGCATCAAAAGGCAATCGGTGATGACCGTGCCACTCCGCCCGTAACGGCGAATGACCCCCTCCCGATAGTCCCACAGGTGCATATGAGAAAAGTTCTGCTTTTCTTCGCCTCTGTCGGTATAGCGAACAGGAAAGCCGAAAAAGGTGTTTTTCGCCCGATAGTATCGCATAATCTGGTTGGTATAAAGGGAGGTGTCGCTCTGCCCGTTTTCAAAGGAAATGCGCCCGTGAATTGTCCAGGTCTTGAAATCCTTACTGGTTGCCAGGCGAATGTCTCGCACGTCGCGCACCAGGTCTGTGGTCATAAAATCCTCTATTTCATCGCCGCTTTGGCGGTGATAGGAGCGATAGTAGACAAAATACTGCTCTGTTTCCTTATCCCAGAACACCACGTTGAAGCTATCAAAGGTGCCAATGACGGGGATATCTTTTCCGCGGTGGAAATGATAACCGTCCTCGCTGAAAAAGCAGCAAAGGTGCCGCCCCTCTTCATCCATCAGCTCAGAAAGCGCTTTAAACCGCTCCTGCTTGGGACAAGCAGGGTTATCATCGTAAAAAACGGAGAAATTGTCAACATAGCCGCCGTTGTCATACACGATATTGTTTTTCGATGAGCCGTTATAGGTATAAATATCAAGGACAGGCTTGGTGAAATGAATACCGTCCTCACTTTGCGCCACACAAATGACGCTCCGCAAAGGCGCCTGCTCTCCCTCTGTTTCCAGATGATACGGCATAGCACGGTAATAGAGACGATAGCCGTCCTCTGCCTTAACGATACTGCCATAGCCGTTATGCTCCCCCTCCCACTCATCGTTACATAAAAGGGCGATATTTCTTTTCTGCGGCTTGTGCATACGAACGCAAAGACCCGTTGATTTCTGTAAAAGAGAGGTGTTTTGGAACAGATACCGTCCCTGCCATTCTTTTGTATCCTTCATACTCCGCATTATCCTTTCAAGCGCGTTTTTTTCAGTATAACAAAAAAACGCGCGCTTGTAAATATAAAAAGCGGACAGGATTTAAAAAATCCTGTCCGTTTTGAAGATAAAGGAAATCAATCAAGAAAAACAGCTTCTCCGGTTTCGGAGGATTTTTTGGCCGCTTCTAATACGCGGAAGCAGCGAAGCACGCTTTCGGGCGTGACACAAAGAGGCTCCTTGCCGTCAAGATATGCGCCAAGGTTTAAATACAGCTTCGCCCAGTCCTGCGTGATGGGGGTTTCGGGAACGGTCTCTTCTCCCCATTCGTCTATCACAAGCTTGCCGTAGACTCTTTCCGACACCGTTTCATCGGGATAAACCAGGGCAGCGGTTTCCTCCACGTGGGATTTTTTAATGCAGCGGAGCTTGCCCGTTTCACCGCAGATGCCGTCCACTCGCAAGGCGCCCCTGTCGCCGTATACCATCCACTTGGGCAAGGGCAGAGGCGCAAAGTCGGTTGCCTCTATCTGTGCGGTGAGCCCGTCCTTGAAGGTGACGATAATCTTGGTATAGTCCTCGCCAGCATCCGTGCTGCCAAGGGTTTTGACAACGCCGTACACCGAGCGAATGGGGGAACGGACAACGTCAAGCACCTGGTCCAATACGTGAATGCCCCAGTCGCCAAAATAGCCGCCACCGTGGTCGGCAAACATACGCCAGCCGAACATCTGTCCGTTACCGTTGGCGGAATGCACACGGGATTCCACGGAAATTAAGCTGCCAAGCTTACCGCTTGCCAGGACCTCCTTGACGATAAGGGCGTCCCTATCGTAGCGACGGTTCTGATGGACGGTGAACATCTTGCCCGTTTTTTCGGCAGTGGCAATCATTTTTTCAAGCTCCTCTACCGACATCGCCACGGGCTTTTCGCACATCACGTGATATCCTGCCTCCAAGGCGGCGCAGGCATACTCACAGTGGTATTGGTTGGGAATGCCTATCACCACCAGCTCAAAGAGGTGGGAAGCTAAAAAGTCAGAGAGGTTGTCGAAGGTCTTTAAGCCTCTCTCCTCTGCCAGGGCGCGACGGGCAGGGTCCACGTCATACACCGCCGTGGGGGTAAAGGGAACGTCCTCGCGCATTGCGGTGGTATAGTGATAGCCGCTGACGATAGAGCCAAAGCCGATATAACCGATTTTTCTGTTCATAGTAAAATCCTCGCTTATATATGTAATTTATGATGAAACGAAAAGGGCATCAGGTTTCCTTGGGGCTTGCGCTGAAATATTTTTTATAGGCGCGCCAGAAAACCGAATATTCCGAAAAGCCCACGGCAACCGCCGCCTCAGCCGGCTTTTTCCCTTCATTTATCAGCTGACGGGCGGTGGTAAGCCGTTTGACGGTGATATACTGCCAAACCGTCGTTCCCATCTCCTGCTTGAAGAGGCGACAGAGCTTGGACTTGCTGAGGAAGAAGCGCTTGCAGATTTTTTCCAAGGACAGCGGCTCTCCCAAGTGGCGATTGATATAGGAGGCTATCTGATACACCACGCCCTCCTCGAAGGGCGATGCTTCTCTTTTTACCGTATTGAGCGCAAAAAGGAGGGGAAAAAGAAAGGAAAGCGCCTGCAGCTTATCTTTCTCGCCGCCGCCCGCAATACGCAAAAACGCCCCGTAGACGTCATCATTCTGAAAATCTGCCGACGAAAAGCAGTTGTTTTGCCCGGGCAGACGCTTTTCAAACACGTCCAAGAGGGCGGCGCCACAGCTCGTGCGGCGTACTAAATCGGGGTCAAAGTGAAAGGCGCAGCGCTCGTAGGGCAGCTCGGGAGAAATGGCAATATAGTGCGCCTCGTTGCTCCGCATAATGAGAATATCGCCCACGTGCAACGGATACGCCGTTCCCTCAATATAGAAGGTTCCCTTGCCCGCCATAAACCAAAAAATTTCGTATTTGGGGTGGGTATGCATCTGAAAAACCGAGGGGTCGGGCGCTTCGTCTATCACGTGATGAAAGGATAACCCCTCGGTATTGATATCGTACCGCATCAAGCCTTTCCTCCTCCTTTTTCTTCTATATGTTAATATTAGCACAAAATGATACGATTTGCAATACCTAAATGTAATTTTTGCAATTTCATTACAATCCTTTTTGGGTTATGATAGGGGTAGTAAAAACCGTAAAGGAGAATACATATGGCACAGTATAAGCTTTTTGCCTTTGCCGACGAGGCAGGCGCTTCCTTAGACGAGCAAATCGCCGCTATGAAGCGAAACGCCCTTGACGGCTTGGAAATCCGCTTTGTTGACAGCGAGAACGTTTCCACCTTTTCCGCAGAGAAAACGAAGGAAATCAAGAAGAAAATGGACGAGGCCGGGCTCGTTACCTGGTCGATAGGCTCTCCCATTGGAAAGATTGACATTGAAAAGGACGATTTTGCGGCGCACCTTGAGACTTTCAAGCACACCCTGGAGGTTGCTCACATTCTTGACGCGAAGCATATACGCCTCTTTTCCTTTTACATTCCCACCGGCAAGGCCCCCTCGGACTACAAGGACGAGGTGATTGACCGTATGGGCAAATTTGCCGAGATTGCCGAGGGCAGCGGCGTGCTTCTCTGCCACGAGAACGAGAAGGGTATTTACGGAGACGTGGCTTCCCGTTGCTTGGAGATTGCCAAGGCACTCCCCTCGATCCGCCTGGTGTTTGACCCTGCTAACTTCGTACAGTGCGGACAGGAAACCCTTTCCGCTTGGGAAATGCTCAAGCCCTACACCCACTATATGCACATCAAGGATTCTCTTGCTGACGGCTCTATCGTGCCCGCAGGCGAGGGCATTGGCAACGTTGGTGCAATCGCCAACGATTATCTGGCCAGAGCGGGCGCCAATGCTGCCTTCACCCTTGAGCCTCACTTGAAAGTGTTTGGCGGCCTTAGCGATTTGGAGCGCAAGGGCGAGGACAGCGCCGTGGAAAAGACATTCGTCTTCCGCACCAACGGAGAGGCATTTGACGCTGCCTGCTCTTACTTCCGCAAGCTTTTACCCTGATAAAACACATTTTGAATTTTCAGAAAGGAATATTACACATGATGACTCTTGGCGCACAGCTTTACACCGCCCACGCGCTTTGCGAAACCACCGAAGGCTTGGCCGAAACACTGGCACGGGTTGCCGATATCGGCTACAAAACGGTGCAGGTTTCGGGCGTTTGTCCTTATGACCCCGCTTGGCTGAAGGCGGAGCTTGACAAGAACGGGCTTTCCTGCCCTCTGACCCACATTGCAAAGGCGGATTTGATTGAAAAAACGGACGAGGTAATGGCCAATCACAGAATTTTGGATTGCCGCTACATTGGTCTTGGCGGCTTTGGCTTCCCTCACGTAACCGTGGCGGAAATGCAGGAGCAGCTGCTTCCCATGGCGCAGAAGCTGCGTGATAACGGCTTTTACTTTATGTACCATAACCATCACTTCGAGTTTGGCAAGGAGAACGGCGAGCGCATCATAGATAAAATTCTTGCGGCCTTCCCTGCTGACGTATTGGGCATTACCCTTGACACCTTCTGGGCGCAGGTTGGTTGCGCTGACCCTGCCGAATGGATCTCCAAGCTCAAGGGCAGAATTCCCTGCTTACACTTAAAGGACGGTCTGTATGAATACAACCCCGAGGAGAAATCCTTCTACTGCATTAAGATGGCGCCTGTGGGCGAGGGCAATATGAACTTCCCCCGCATTCTCAAGGCCGCCGAAACGGCAGGCACCGAATATCTTTTTGTGGAGCAGGACAACTGCTACGGCGAGGACCCTATTGCCTGCCTGAAGCGCAGCTATGACTATCTGCACGCTTTCGGCTTACAGTAAACCCCACCTTTGAAAAGAAAGGATATAATACAATGAAAAAAGTCAAACTTGGCATTATCGGTATTGGTAATATGGGCACCCAGCACGCGGCAAACGTGATGAAGGGCGCTTGCCCTGAGCTTGAACTGGTGGCGATTGCGGATACTAACCCTGCCCGCCGCGACTACGTCAAGGCAACCTACGGCGACGCCGTTCGCTGCTTTGAAACGGCAGAGGAAATGCTGGATAGCGGCTTGATTGAGGCCTGCATCGTTGCAGTTCCCCACTATTCCCACACTCGCCTTGCCATTGCTTGTATGCAACGCGGCATTCACGTGATGGTGGAAAAGCCCGCAGGCGTTTACACCAAAGAGGTTCGCCTGATGAACGAGGAAGCCAAGAAGCATCCCGAGGTTGTGTTCGGTATGATGTTCAACCAGAGAACCAACCACATTTACCGCAAGATGCACGAGCTCGTGCATTCGGGCGTATACGGCAACATTCGCCGCACCAACTGGCTTATCACCAACTGGTATCGCTCCCAGACCTATTACGATTCGGGTGACTGGAGAGCCACCTGGTCGGGTGAGGGCGGCGGTGTACTGCTTAACCAGTGCCCCCATCAGTTGGACCTTTGGCAATGGATTTGCGGTATGCCCGTGAAGATTGAATCTCACCTGCACTTTGGCAAGTGGCACGATATTGAGGTGGAGGACGACGTTTCCACCTACGTGGAATACGCAAACGGCGCAACGGGCGTTTTCATCACCACCACGGGTGACGCTTGCGGCTCCAATCGCTTTGAAATTCAGCTTGACCGCGCTAAGCTGGTTGCCGAGGACAACACCCTCTCCGTTATCGAATTTGAGATGACCGAGCAGGAATTTTCCGCTACGAACACCAGCCCCTTCGGCTCCGTGCCCCGTCACGAGGTTAAGGTGGAAACCGATGGCAAGAACGAGCAGCACGTAGGCGTTCTCAACGCCTGGGCAGCCGCCATTCTGCGCGGCGAGCCGCTGATTGCTAATGGTGAGGAGGGCATCAACGGTCTGACTCTTTCCAACGCTATGCACCTTTCCTCCTTCTTGGGCAAGGCCATCGTCCTTCCCATTGACGAGGACCTTTACTACGAGGAGCTGATGAAGCGCGTTAAGACCTCTCGCCGCAAGGAGAACGCTACCTCCGTGGTAGCGGACACCACGGGCACTTATTGATGCCCTCAAAACGGTTTTCACGTCAGAAAGGAAAAGCAGAATGGACACTGTGAGAATCGGTATCATTGGCGTTGGCAATATGGGCGCCGCCCATGCCCACAATCTGGCGAAGGGCGCCGTTCCCTCTCTTTGCCTTGCCGCGTTTTGCGACAACGACCCCAAAAAGGCGGCCTTTTGCGCCGAAAGATACCCTACTGTTCCCTTTTTCTCCGATTATAAGGCTCTGTTGGCAAGCGGCACGCTTGACGCCGTTCTTATTGCCGTTCCCCATAGGCTTCACGCCGAAATAGCGATTGCCGCCTTTGAAAAGGGTCTGCACGTTCTGGTGGAAAAGCCCGTGGATATTCGGGTTTCGGTTGCCGAGCGCCTCAATCAAGCGGCGAAAAAAAGCGGCAAGATTTTTGGCATTATGTTCAACCAAAGAACCAATCCGCTCTTTCAAAGGGCAAGAGAAATCGTCCATTCGGGCGCACTTGGTCGCTTGAAGCGCTCGGTTTGGATCATCACCAACTGGTACAGAAGCCAGGCCTATTACGATTCGGGCTCCTGGCGCGCCACCTGGGCAGGCGAGGGCGGCGGTGTTCTGATGAACCAAGCTCCCCATCAGCTTGACCTTTGGCAATGGATTTGCGGACTTCCCTCTTCCGTTACGGCCTTTTGCGACGTGGGAAAATACCACAACATTGAGGTCGAGGACGACGTTACCGTTTTTGCCCGCTATCCCGACGGTGCCACGGGCACCTTTATCACCACCACAGGCGAGTACCCGGGCACCAACCGCTTGGAGATTGTGGGCGAATGCGGAAAAATCGTGCTGGAAAACGGCGTTTTGAAGCATTGGAAGCTAAACGAGAGCGAAAGCATCACCCGCTTCTCCTCCCAAGAGCTTTCTCCTGTGCTTCCCTACACCTACGAGGAAACCAAGCAAGAGGAAAGCGGCGGTCATATCGCCATTTTGCAGAATTTTACGGACGCCATTTTAAAAGGCACGCCTCTGTTGGCTCCCGGCTATGATGGCATATGCGAGCTTTCTATTTCCAACGCCGCATATCTCTCCGCCTGGACAGGCAAGGAAGTGGCGCTTCCCTTGGACAAGGAAGCCTTTGACGCTCTCCTACAAGAGAAAATGCGCCATTCTCGCTTTAAAAACAGCGCTTCGACCGAGGCCCCCGGTGAGCAGTACAGCCACCGTTGGCAAGTAAACTGGTAAAAACAGTTTGGCTTTCGTGAGCCACAAAAAAGCAAGCCGATTTCGGCTTGCTTTTTCTATATTTTCAATGGGCAAACGGTTTTTTAAGAAAAATCCCTCGTTTTCGAGAAAAACCCCCATTTACAAGGAAAGCCCTTGCTTGCAAGGAAAGCTCTCTTGCTTTTAAAAAAATTTCATCACTTCGCGCTTTTTGGCGCAAAACGAAACGGGCTGTCTTATCAAAGACAGCCCGTTTTTTAAAAGAATCAATAATTCTCGGCGTGAATTTCGAAATAGCTCTTGGGGTGATTGCAGGTGGGGCAGATTTCGGGGGCATTGGTGCCAACCACGATGTGACCGCAGTTGCGGCACTCCCAAACCTTAACCTCGGATTTTTCAAATACCGTGGCGGTTTCTACGTTGTGCAAAAGCGCGCGATATCTTTCCTCGTGCTGCTTTTCAATAGCGGCTACCAGTCTGAACTTTCTGGCAAGCTCGGGGAAGCCTTCCTCTTCAGCCGTTCTGGCAAAGCCCTCGTACATCTCCGTCCACTCGTAATTTTCTCCGTTAGCGGCGGCAACCAGATTCTCGGCGGTGTTGCTGATGCCCTCCATTTCCTTGAACCAGAGCTTTGCATGCTCCTTCTCGTTCTCGGCCGTCTTCAAAAACAGGGCGGCAATTTGCTCATAGCCTTCCTTTTTGGCAACAGAGGCAAAATAGGTGTACTTATTTCTGGCCTCAGATTCACCCGCAAAAGCGGCCTCCAGATTTTTTTGAGTTTTCGTTCCATCGTATTTGCTCATTTTTTCTCTCCTTTTCATTTATATAAATATATAAGGGATTTGTTATATGAAATAATCCATCGCAAGCATTAAGCAAAAGCCGAAAAGCAGGGCGTACGTGGCGCTTCTTTCGTTGCCGTGCGCGTGCGTTTCGGGAATCATCTCGTCACTGATAACATACAGCATCGTGCCACCCGCAAAGGCCAGGGCGAAGGGCAGAATCACGGCAGAGATGCTCACCGCAAAATAGCCGATAAAGGTTCCGACAACTTCAATGACGCCCGTGGCGGCCGCCAAAAGAAAGGTTTTTCCCTTTCCAACGCCTGCGGCCAAAAGAGGCGCGATGATAACCATACCCTCGGGAATGTTCTGCAAAGCAATACCGCCTGCTACGGCCAACGCCTCGGCAACGTTTCCTACGCCAAAGCCAACGCCTGCGGCAATTCCCTCAGGCAAATTGTGTATGCCGATAGCCAGAACGAAAAGCAGAATCTTTCCCACTCTTTCGTTCCCTTCACCGTGCGTCTCCGTATCAACGCCGACCAGACGGTGCAAATGAGGAATCAGCTTATCGAGAAGCGAAAGACAAAGCGCACCGCAAAAGATGCCGAGCACCGTAATGGGTAACGCGAGGGGGCCTTCGCTTTCCAGAGAAGGCAAAATCAAACCGATAACCGCCGCGGCCAACATAACGCCTGCGGCAAAGCCTAAAACGGCATCGCTGAATTTATGAGAGATTTTCTTAAAAACAAAGCCCAAAACGGCGCCGATAACGGTAGCACCGCCAACGCCGAGGGCCGTTAACCAAACCATTTGCATAGCGGTTTCCCCTTTTCACAGTATTATCATTTTTTTCTTTACATAATCGAAAAAAGGAATTTTTTTATTCTCTATTTCATTTTACGCCGAAATATCTATGAGGTGCTTGCTTTTATTCGATATAAAAATCGCCGCTGTCCGTTTCAACACGCACTATTTTTTCACCCGTTCCAAAATGATAGCCGCCGCTAATGGCAGGGGTGTGCAGCCGTTCGGTCTGCATTTGACCGCTTTGGGTTTCAAAGTAAACGGTTGTGCCGAAATTTTGGGGTATGGAAAGATGCACTTCTCCGCTAACCGTCTCTACGGCAACCGTGTCATACGCCGTAAGGCTCAGTCTCGCATCGCCGCTGACCGTATGTACCTCAAAGGCATCAGACTTGACGCTACTGACAATCACGCTACCCGAGACGGTAGACAGTCGGCATTTTTCTGCCGTTTCTGCCGTTCCCGCAGTAATGGCGCCGCTTGTCGTGGCAACCGTTGCGCTCTTTCCCGAAAGGCTATTAACGGAGATAGCGCCCGAAACACTCGTTACAGCAACCGCCTCCGTTGCCAAAACGGTGGAAACGGCGATAGCTCCGCTGATGGAGGACAAATCAAGGCTTTTGGCTTGGATGCTTTCGGCGCAAATAATTCCCGAATGGCTTCTGACGATACCGCGCGCAACGCAAATTGCATTCAAATCAATGGTTGCGGTGGTGCTGAGGATGTTCAAATCCACGCCCTTGGGAATTTCCACGGTTAATTGCTTTTTATCCTCGTCAATCTCATCGCGCAGGCCCGATTCCCAGAAACGAATGAAAAGGGTTCCGTCCTCGCGCAGAAAATAGTGCAATTTATGCTTGTCATCCAGCTCCGTACCCGATTCGCTGACCGAAAGGGTGGCATTTTCACTTTCCAACACACAAATCGCACCGCTATACCACTCTACCGTGATGCTTTTAACTGCCGAGGCCGTATAGGTAAAGGAGCCTGTGCGGTATTTATCGGCATTATCATACATACTGGTCACGATTCCCTTGTCACAAGAAGAAAGGGCGAAGCAGACACCTGCCAACAGGCAGAGGCAAAGAGTAAACGCAATCAGTTTTCTTTTCATGTAAACATACCTTTCTTTGCTGCAAGCCGCCTTTTCCTTCGTCAAGAACAGGAAGAGCCGCGACTTGATTTTGTAAAGTAAAGCTGTTGTTCAGGAAAAAGCAAAACGAAAGGAAGCCATGCTTTCCTCCGTTGCTTTACCCATATTATGCAAACGCATAGAATATGCGATATTTTCAAATTCAGGGGTTGTCAACCCATTGGTTCTGACAAATTCGTATCACGCTTTTTCAGCGCACACAGCTTGGTCTTTCCGACTATACATCACAATAAAATAAAGAGAAGAGTCCTTCGGGCTTTCGTCCGAAGGACTCTTTGCACCGCCCTATTTGTACTATTTTATTTTCGAAATAGAACGGTAAATGGGAGAATTAGTCCTGATAGAAGCTTCCGAGCTTCACCAAGCGCTCGTACTTAGCCTTTGCATTGGCCTCAGCACGTGCGAACAGGTCAGCCGCTCTCTCAGGGAATGCCTGAGCCAGACGGGCATAACGAGCTTCACTTCTGATGAAGTCCTGATAAGATGCGGTAGGCTCCTTGGAATCCAAGGTGAAGGGATTCTCGCCTGCTGCCTTCTTGGCAGGGTTGAAGCGGAACATCTGCCAGTAGCCAGCCTCAACGGCCTTCTTCATCTCGGACTGGCAGTTAGCCATACCACCCTTGATAGAGTGCATTTCGCAGGGTGCGTAACCGATAATCAAGGAAGGACCGTGATAAGCCTCAGCCTCGGTCAATGCCTTAATGGTCTGGTTCATATCAGCGCCCATAGCGATCTGAGCCACGTAAACGTAGCCGTAGGACATAGCAATCTGTGCCAAATCCTTCTTGCCGATGGCCTTACCGGCTGCGGCAAACTGTGCTACCTGGCCGAGATTGGATGCCTTGGAAGCCTGTCCACCGGTGTTGGAGTAAACCTCGGTATCGAATACCATGATGTTAACGTCCTCACCGGAAGCGATAACGTGGTCCAAGCCACCGAAGCCGATGTCATAAGCCCAACCGTCGCCACCGAAGATCCATACGGACTTCTTGGAGAGGTACTGCTTCTCGGCAAGAATCTTAGCGCAAAGAGGATTCTGGCAATCGCAAGCCTCAAGCATAGCAACCAAAGCTGCCGTTGCCTTTTCGTTTGCAGCGCCGTCCTCGAGGGTGTTGAGATAGTTGTCAATGATAGCCTTCTTGTCGGCATCCTCAACCGTAGCAGCAAGCTCCTTCACGTAACCAACCAAGCGGTCACGGATAGCCTTCTGACCAACGGCAATACCCATACCGTGCTCAGCATTGTCCTCGAACAAGGAGTTAGCCCAAGCAGGACCTCTGCCGCTTTCGCGGTTTACGGTGTAGGGAGTTGCGGGAGCGGAGCCGCCCCAGATAGAAGAACAACCGGTTGCGTTGGAGATATACATTCTTTCACCGAACAGCTGGGTGATAAGACGTGCATAAGAGGTTTCAGCACAACCTGCACAAGAGCCGGAGAACTCAAGCAGAGGCTGCTTGAACTGGCTGCCCTTGACGGTGTTGTTGATGATTTCGGGCTTCTCGGAAACCTCGGCAACGCAGTAATCGAAGGCTGCCTGCTGTGCAAGCTGGCTTTCCTGCGATACCATTTCGAGAGCTCTCTTGCCTTCCTTGGTGGGACAAGCCTTTACGCAAAGCGTACAGCCCATACAATCCAAGGGAGAGATAGCCAAGCTGAACTTGTAGTTGGTCTTGAGAACGGGTCTTGCGGCAAACTTGGTAGCCTCGGGAGCCTTGGCAGCCTCCTCCTCGGTCATAGCGAAGGGACGGATGGTGGCATGAGGACATACGTAAGCACAGTTGTTACACTGTACGCAGTTTTCGGGATACCATACGGGAACCTCAACTGCAACGCCGCGCTTCTCGTAAGCGGCAGAGCCCTGGGGGAAGGTACCGTCTGCATAAGGCGTGAAGGCAGAAACGGGGAGGGAGTCACCCTGCATCTGACCAACGGGAACAACCACGTTCTTTACGAAGTTAACGAGATCCTGACGGGTGCCGCCGATGGTGCTTTCAACAGCCTTATCCTCTGCGGTCTTCCAGGATTCAGGAACAACAACCTCGTGAATGGCGTCAACACCGGCGTCAATCGCCTTGTAGTTGAGGTCAACCACGTCTTGTCCCTTCTTCAAGTAGGACTTCAGAGCGGCCTTCTTCATGTACTCGATAGCCTCGTCGATAGGAAGGATGGAGGCGAGCTTGAAGAATGCAGACTGCAAAATGGTATTGGTGCGCTTGCCCATACCGATTTCGATTGCCTTGTCGATAGCGTTGATGGTGTAGAACTTGATGTTGTTGTTGGCAATGTAGCGCTTAGCCTCTGCGCTCAAATGCTCTTCAAGCTCTGCATCGCTCCACTGGCAGTTCAAAAGGAAGATACCGCCGGGCTTAACGTCGTTGACGATCTTATAGCCCTTGAGCATATAGGAAGGCGTATGGCAGGCAACGAAGTCAGCCTTGGTGATGTAGTAAGCAGACTTGATGGGCGAATCGCCGAAGCGCAGGTGAGAAATGGTTACGCCACCCGTCTTCTTGGAGTCGTACTGGAAGTATGCCTGGATGTACTTGTCGGTGTGGTCACCGATGATCTTGATGGAGTTCTTGTTTGCGCCAACCGTTCCGTCGCCGCCCAGACCCCAGAACTTGCAAGCAATGGTGCCGGCAGAAGCAACGTCAGGAGCAGCCTTTTCCTCCAAGGAAAGACCGGTAACGTCGTCTACGATACCAATGGTGAAGTTAGCCTTGGGAGCATCCTTTGCCAAGTTCTCATAAACGGCAAAGATGGAAGCGGGGGTGGTATCCTTGGAGCCGAGACCGTAACGGCCGCCAACGATGGTTGCGGTTCTGCCGCACTTAGCCATAGCAGCCACAACGTCGAGGTACAGAGGCTCGCCAAGAGAGCCGGGCTCCTTGGTTCTGTCAAGAACGGCAATCTTCTTCACCGTTGCAGGAATAGCCTCAGCCAGCTTTTCTGCTACGAAGGGGCGGTACAGGCGAACCTTTACCAAACCAACCTTTTCGCCGTTGGCGTTGAGGTAATCAATAACCTCTTCCACAACGTCACAAACAGAGCCCATAGCCACGATTACGCGGTCAGCGTCCTTTGCACCGTAGTAGTTGAAGAGAGCATAGTCAGTGCCAATCTTCTCGTTAACCTTAGCCATATACTCCTCAACGATGGCAGGAAGTGCATCGTAGTAAGCATTGCAGGCCTCTCTGTGCTGGAAGAAGATGTCGCCGTTTTCAGCGGAGCCGCGAAGAACGGGGAACTCAGGGTTCAGAGCGCGGGCACGGAATGCGTTAAGAGCATCCATGTCAACCATCTCTGCCAAATCCTTGTAATCCCAAGCCTCGATCTTCTGAACCTCGTGAGAGGTACGGAAGCCGTCGAAGAAGTTAAGGAAAGGAACACGACCCTTGATGGTTGCCAAGTGAGCAACGGCGCCAAGGTCCATAATTTCCTGTGCATTGGTCTCTGCCATCATAGCAAAGCCGGTCTGACGGCAAGCATACACGTCAGAGTGGTCGCCAAAGATGTTGAGCGCGTGAGAAGCAACGCAACGGGCGGATACGTGAATTACGCAGGGAAGCAATTCACCGGCGATCTTATACATGTTGGGGATCATCAGAAGAAGACCCTGGGATGCGGTATAAGTCGTGGTCAATGCACCGGCAGCCAAGGAACCGTGAACGGCGCCTGCTGCACCTGCTTCGGACTGCATCTCAACAACCTTAACATTGTCGCCGAGAATGTTCTTCGCAGGCTCGCCGAAAATGTTCTTGTCGGAAGCAGACCAAGTGTCTGTCACTTCTGCCATAGGGCTGGAAGGAGTGATGGGGTAGATGGCAGCAACTTCGGTGAACGCATAAGATACGTGCGCCGCAGAGGTGTTACCATCCATGGAAATTTTTCTTCTTTTTTCCATTTGTTTTTTCCTCCATATATGAAATAATATTTTGATAAACAAGCTTACCTTTCCTATTGTATCACTTTCATTGCAAAAAGTAAAGAGATTTTCGTTAATTTTTTATCGAAAAACGCGGTTTTTATTGACAAAAAAGTAAAATACGGCTATAATAGACATATCGTTTTTGAAAGAATGCCGAGGGAACGGGTATCTTTTCCCTTTTTGGCGCATAATAGAAAGGAAAACTTTATGCTTGGAGATAAAAAGGTCGTTTTCTCAGGTGTTCAGCCCTCGGGAAATCTGACGATTGGAAACTATCTCGGCGCTATCAAGAATTTCAGCGCCTTCTCGGACGAATACCGCTGCTTCTACTGCGTGGTGGATTTGCACGCCATCACCGTCAGACAGGTGCCCGCCGAGCTTCGCCGCCGCACCTACGAGACGCTGGCGCTTTATATGGCCTGCGGCTTAAATCCCGATAAAAACACGCTTTTCGTGCAATCGCACGTGCCTGCTCACGCTGAGCTTTCCTGGCTTTTAAACTGCTATACGATGTTCGGCGAGCTGTCCCGTATGACACAGTTCAAGGACAAGAGCGCCAAGCACGCAGACAACATCAATGCAGGTCTTTTCACCTATCCCGTTCTGATGGCGGCCGATATTTTGCTGTACCAGACTGACCTCGTTCCTGTTGGCGTTGACCAAAAGCAGCACTTAGAGCTGGCTCGCAATATTGCAGGGCGCTTCAACCAGGCCTATTCTCCCACCTTCGTTGTACCCGAGCCCTATATTGCCCAAAGCGGCATGAAGATTATGTCCTTGGCAGACCCCCTGTCCAAGATGTCCAAGTCTGACCCCAATCCCAACGCTGTGGTCTATATTTTGGACGATAAAGACACCGTTTTGCGTAAATTCCGCCGCGCTGTAACCGACTCGGGTTCCGAGATAAAGGGCGGCGAGGGCAAGGAGGGCATTGCCAACCTCATTTCCATTTACCGTTGCTTCACGGGAAAGGCCGAGGAAGAGGTGGAAAGAGAGTTTAGCGGAAAGGGCTACGGCGAATTCAAGGCCGCCTGCGGTGAGGTTTGCGCTGATGCACTCGCTCCCGTTCGCGAGGAGTTTGCCCGCTTAATGAACGACAAGCCCTACTTGGAAAGTGTGATGAAAAAGGGCGCTGACGAAGCCTCCGCTGCTGCGGCGCGCACGCTTGCCAAGGTTAAGAAAAAAATCGGCTTTGTCGGCTGATAACAAGCGTTTGCACCATTCACGCTTATCGACGAAAAAGGACATGGCATACATATTTTGCCCTCGGGCAGAAAGGATAGGCCATGTCTTTTTTCTTTTTTTCGCCTTTTTTCATCGCCGCGCTTTTTGCCGCCGCGTTGGTTCCCCTTTCCATTCGCCTGGCGGTGCCGCTGGGCGCTATTGACCTGCCGGACGGCCATCGCAAGCGCCATTTGCGCCCAACGCCGCGCTTGGCAGGGCTTGCGCTGTTCTTTGCCGTCCTTCTCGCCCTCCTTCCCTACTCGTCCTCTCCAAGCACCGCCGTGTTAAAGGCAGTTTTGGCAGGCGGCGCGCTGATTACCGCCTTGGGTGTTTCGGACGATATTTTTTCGCTTTCGCCCATCTTAAAGCTGCTTTCTCAAATCTTTGCCGCCCTTTTGCCCGTTTTTTTCGGGCTTTATCCGCGCACCCTTTCCATCGGCGCGCTTTCCTTCACTCTTTCGCCCGCTTTGAGCATTCCTCTTACGGTTTTTTGGATTTTGACACTCACCAATGCCTTGAATATGATAGATGGCTTAAACGGACTTGCCGCCTCTCAAATTCTTTTTTCGGCGTTTTCTCTTTCTCTTCTTTTTCAAGAGAGCGCCATCTTGGCCTTGGCAGGCGCCGCCTTCGGCTTTCTTCCCTACAACCGCAGGTGCGCGCGCTCCTTCCTTGGTGACGGCGGCTCTCTCTTCTTCGGGTACGCCCTCTCGGTTTTTGCTCTCGGCTTGGGAAACGGTGATTTTTCGCTGTTTGCACCCCTTCTCTTTTTTGTTCCGCTTTGTGATCTCTTTTTCGTTTCCCTTTCTCGCATCGCCAAGGGAAAGAATCCTCTTTTGGCAGACGATTCTCACTTGCACCATCAGCTTCGCAAGCGCGGCTTCTCTTCCTCTGCCGCCGTTCTTTTCCTTCTTTGTGTTTCGCTCGGCGCTCTTTCGGCCTTTTTGCTTCTTTCCTCCTCGCTTCCTATGCCCTTGTCCCTCTTTTCTCTCTTGCTTTTGGCACTCCCACTTTGCGCCTTGATGCTGTAAAAGAGGGCGTCTTGGGGATTTTTTCGTGGAATTTGGGGCTTTGAGACTTTATTTTTATTTTTTCTGCTATTTTCTTTATTTTTTTTTAAAAATACTCTTGACAAAACCAAAAACCTCTGTTATAATATCACCCGTTGAGGCCTGCTACTATGCTGCTATGGCTCAGTTGGTAGAGCACATCCTTGGTAAGGATGAGGTCCCCGGTTCAAATCCGGGTAGCAGCTCCACGCGCATGCACCTTTAGCTCAGTTGGTAGAGCAACTGACTCTTAATCAGTGGGTCCCGGGTTCGAGTCCCTGAAGGTGCACCAAAACAAAAAAGGATGAGTTTATCTCATCCTTTTTTGTTTTCCTGCTACTCAAAGCGCGAAACCCTCCATTTTGCGAAGCGAAATGGATGAGCGTTGCGTACCGCGAAGGCCAGCTTAGCACAAGACTCACGCAACGCTTGGGTTCAGAGTCCCTGAAGGTGCGCCAAAAAATCCAAGCCGCAGGCTTGGTATATCATCGCCGAAGGCGCATCTCATCACGCCTTGGCGTGTATATCATCGCCGAAGGCGCATCCTCTGCGGCTTGATGGAATACAACACTGTGTGTTGATGATATACGCCTTTTCCAAAGGCGAGGATATACAAGGCTTCGCCTTGACAAAGAATCGAAAGGATTTTAAATGTGCCCCAAAGCTATTTACTTATGTGCTCGGAGCAATTTGCCACCGACATTGGTATCAAAAGATATTCGCTGTTTTTTTCTTGTTTTTTCTTGACTTCGCGATTTTCCCTTGCTATAATGAAGGCGACATACCAATTGTGTAAAGGAGTGTACATATGAAAATCCGCTTTGCCGACCTTGCGTTCGAGGTGGACGACGAGGGCCGTCTTTTCCTCACTCAATGCTATTTTATCGACAACGCAAAAAATACGCGCAATTATCAGATGACACCCGTTTTTGACCTTGCAGGCGGTTCCACATCGGGGAGGCCCAAGCTCTCTGCCTCCTTAGCGACCGATTCCCTTCGCTACGTATCTCACGAAACGGGAGAGAATGCGCTCGTGATTGTACAAAAGAATGACGAGGTACAAATCACCTCCCGCTATACCGCATACCCTGACACCTCTGCCGTGCGCGTGACGCAAACGGTGAAAAACATCACCTCCGAGCCGTTGCGCCTTAATGCGCTGGCGAGTGTAAACCTCTGCTTTGGCAACGATATTGGTGACGGACGGGACTACTATCTGCACCGCTTTACCAACCATCGCTACACCGAATCCTTACCCGACGTGCGCTCTCTTTATGACCTGGGGCTTGCCTGGCGAAACGGCGTATTCCGCTTTATGAACATTGGAAACGCCTCCTCGCTTGAATACGTTCCCGAGGGAATTCTGGAGGACAAAAAAACGGGAAACCTCCTTATGTTCCAAATTGAGTCCTACGCAGGCTGGTGCTCCGAGGTGGCTGCCTCGAACGCCAACAATTTCACTCTTTATCTTAGCGGCCCAACAGCGCGCTATCATGACTGGTGCCATGTGCTCGCCCCCGATGAAAGCTACACCTCCGTCCCCGTCGCCCTTTGCGCCGGCAAGAGCCTTAACGATGTGTTGGCTGAAATAACGCGTTACCGCCGCCATCTCCGTCCCACCTGCGAAGCGGACGCTTCTCTTCCCGTCATCTATAACGAATATATGCATTTCTCGTGGGACGACCCCTTCGAGGACCGCGCCATTGCCAATGCCGCCTCTGTTGCGGCGGCAGGCGCCAAGTACTATGTAATCGACTGTGGCTGGCACAACGCCCGTTCCGCAGACACCACCATGCAGATGTATAAGCTTTTCGGCACGTGGTACGAGGACAGAGGCAGATTTCCGCACGGCATCAAATATGTTTCTGATTATATGCACTCTCTCGGCATGAAGTTCGGGCTTTGGGTTGCCCCCGAGGTAGTAGGCAACGAAAACCACGAAATGCTTGCCTATTACGGCGACGAGTGCTTTATACAGCGCGGTGGCAAAAAGGTAGCACACGACACGGGCTATCTGCTCGATTTCCGTCACCCCAAGGTCGTGGATTATCTGACCAGGACCATCGACCGTATGGTGAACGAATACGGCTGTGATTACATTAAATTCGACGGTTGTCCCAACCCCGGCCTTGGCACAGACTACCGTGCCGTATGCCTTGGCTCCGGTCTTGAGGAGGCGTATGACGCGTTTGTCGCCTGGAGCCTCGCCATGACGCGCCGCCACCCGAACGTTCTTTTTGAGGATTGTGCTGGAGGAGGACAGCGTACCGACTACAAGGCGCTCTCCATCTTCCATCTGCTTTCCACCTCTGACCAGACAAGCTATCTCCACTACCCTTACATTACCGCGAACATTTTTGCCTCGGTGCTTCCCGAGCAAGCAGGCATCTGGAGCTATCCCGTCGACTGGGAGCGCTTTGACCCCAACGCGCCTCAAAAAACAAACGCGCTTGTGTCAAAGGAGTGCGTAGCAATTAATATGGTCAACGCCATTCTCGGACGCATCCATCTTGCTTCCCGTTTGTTCCTTTTAGACGAAGAAAAGCAGGCACTTGTGCGCGAGGGCATTGATTTTTACAACAGCATCACCGAAGACAAGCTTCGCGCTGTCCCTTACCTCCCCTTGGGATACGCCCGCTTTGGCGACACGACTGTTTCTGTCGGTCTGAGAACAGAAGACAAGCTCTACCTTGCTGTATGGAATCTTGGTGGCGCGCGTGAGCTGCGTATTCCCCTGGCAGGTCTCGCCCCCAAGGCGGCGCGCATTGCTTACCCTGCCGCGATGCCCATTCCCTACGAGTTGACAGAGGATGCCCTTGTGCTCCATTTTACCGAGCAAGAGCAAGCACGCATCCTTGAAATTTCTCTGTAATTTCTCTGTAATATAAAAAAGCAAGCACGGCGCGTCTGCGATAAAGCAGACGCGCCGTGCCTATTTTTTCTTTATATTGTTTTGGTTCTGCTTCTCAACCGATTATCAGCGTTACAGCGAACAGCAGCGCCGCGCTAACGATGGCAACCAGGTTGGCAACGGAATAGCCGATAAAGAGGCCGCGGAAGGTCTTGTGCTCAACCTTACGGTTGACGAAGGACACGATGCCGCCGGGAATGGAAAACGCACCCGTTGCCAGAGCCGTAATAATCATCAAAACGATTGCAATGGCTTTTCCAAGACCGTAGCCAAGGTTCTCGCCAATCTCATCCGATTCGGGAGGAACCGCCGTCCATACATCCACCGCCAAAAGCGCGGTAAAGAGCAAGGCAAGAAGCGCAAGCACGGTCAAAACCGTGGCAAACGCGAAGGCAACCTTTTTTCTCGTTGTCATATAAAGAGTCTCCTTTTTAAACGTTAGGTTTAAATGCTATGGGGATTCCTTACCTTCATTTTAGCATAAAAAAAGAGCGTTGTCAACGCTCTTTTTTTAGGGGATTATTCGGTTACGATGATATAAGGATGGATTTCCTGACCGCCCGAAACCGCATACACTTCAACGTCGGGATAGGTCTCGTTCAGACGCGCTTCCAAGGAAGCAACCTCGTCCTCCTCTACCTCCTTGCCGTAAAAGAGCGTCAGAAGATATTTTTCATCCGAAAGAAGCGTTTTGGTCAAGGCCATTGCGGTCTCCACTCTATCCTTATTGGAAACCAGAATTTCCTTGCCGATATAGCCGATATATTCACCGTCGGTGATATGCACGCCGTTAAGGTCTGCATCGCGCACGGCGGGGGATATGTATCCCGTTGTTACGCTTTGCATTGCCTCACGCATTACGCTTTCCAAATCCTCGGCAGAGGCCGCCTCGGCGTCAAAGCTCAATACGGCGGCATAGCCTGCACCAAAATCCTTGCTTTCCATAACGTGTATCTCGGCCTTTTCATAGATAGAGGCCGCCTGCTTGGCCGCGAGGATAATATTGCCATTGTTGGGGAACACGAAAATGTGCTCAGCGTTGATTCTGTCAAAGGCCTCAATAAAGTCGGCGGTGGAGGGATTGTTGGTCTGACCGCCCGAAACAACCTCGTCAACCCCAAGCTCCAAAAGGGTGGCCTTCAAGCCGTCACCGCTGCAAACGGCAACCATGCCGTACGCCTTGCGTACGGTGGGCGCTTCCTTGCTTTCCTCTTCCTCACGCACGGTTTCATTATGCTGTACCGACATATTTTCAATCTTAACGGTCAAAAATTCTCCGTACTGACGGCAGAAGCCCAAAACGGCATCGGGCGTCATCGTATGCACGTGAATCTTCACCACCGTTCCCGTTTTAAAGGAAACGATGGAATCGCCAATTCCCTTCAAATAGTCGGTAATAACCGACACGTCAAAGGCCTCGGCATCCACCTTGCTGTTTTGCAGCTGCAACAAAAGCTCGGTGCAATAGCCATAGGTCATCACGCTATCCGCCGTAAAGGAGGAAAAATCAACAGAAGCGGCCTTGGCAGCCGTAGCGGCCAGCTTGGGTGCGGAGAAAGCAACGCCGTTCAAGGCCTTATTGAAGCCCTCGATGATGTAGAAAAGGCCTGCACCACCGCTATCCACCACGTGCGCTTCCTTCAAAACGGTCAGAAGCTCGGGCGTTCTTTGCAAGGATGCGTACATTTCCTTCATCAAATCCGCAAAAAGACTGTTTACGGTGCTTTCGGCGGAAAGGTTGGCAACGGCATATTCCACGGCCTCTCTTGCCACCGTCAGAATCGTTCCCTCCGTGGGAGACATCACGGCGTCATAGGCGTTCTTTACGCCCTCGTTCAAGGCGCGACCGATGGTCGATACGTCTGCCGCGGCACAGGTTGCCAGCCCCTTGGCCATGCCGCTGAAAAACTGGGAAAGAATAACGCCCGAGTTGCCTCTTGCACCGAGCAGCATACCGTGCGACAGGGCAGACATAACGGTTGCTAAATCGTTGCTTTCCAGGTTTTGCAAAGCGGCAACGCCGCTTTCGATGGTCATACACATATTGTCGCCCGTGTCACCGTCCGGCACGGGAAAAACATTCAAATTATTAACGGCGTCAGCATTGGCGCGCAGCTCTGCCGCACCGCCCTCTGCCATTTTCGTCAGCAGAGTTCCATCCAAGAGGGAAACATTTTCCTGCTCTGCCTTTTTCATATTTTCATCCATATACGTGTTCCTTTCGTTTCTCAAAAGTCGCGCTTATCTCTGCTTGCCAAAGAAGAATAGAGCAATCGTGCCGGGGCCTGCATGCGATCCGATAACGGCGCCGATTTCCACCACTCTGTCAATGGAGCGCCCGTAATCTGCTTGCAGCATACTCTCCAAAATCTCCACATCCTTCAAGCAGTCTGCGTGACACACGAAGATGGGGCCGTTTTCCTTGTCCTCGGCAAGCTCACCGAATTTATCTGCCAGAGCCTTCAAGGCAGGTCTTCTGCCTCTCGTTTTGCTGACATTAACAAGATGTCCCTCATCATCTACGTGAAGAACGGGCTTGATGCCCAAGAGGTTACCCACAAAGGCAACCGTCGGACTGACTCTACCGCCGCGTTTCAGATATTCAAGGGTATCAACGGTAAACCAATGGCACACGCTTCCCTTTTTCTCCTCGGCGTATGCGGCAATCTCCTCTACGGTTGCGCCTGCCTTTTTCTTTTCCACAAGCGTGTAAAGCAAAAGCCCGTAGCCCGCAGAGGCAGCAAGGGAATCCACAGCGATAAAGCGCTGCCCCTCATACTTCTCGGAAAGCGCCTTCATCGCAAGCTCGGCGCAATGGAAGGTGGCAGACAGACCCGAGGAAAAGCCGAGATAAAAAACGTCCTTTCCCTTTTGAGCCTCTTCCTCGAAGAGCGCGGTAAAGGCCTCCGTATTCACGGCAGAGGTTTTGGCCACGTCTCCCTTACGCATTCTGTCATATAAAACGGTGGGTGCAAGCTCGCTATCGGGATAAACCTTGCTTTCGCCTACAAAGGTAACGAGCAAGTCGCAGCTTTTAACGCCCCACTCCTTCAAAACCGCTTTGGGAATATCGCATCCCGAATCGGCAAATATTACGTACTCATTCATATAATTTTTTCTCCTTGTGATGTTTTTCGTTTTATTATTTCAAAGACGTGCGCGACAGCTTGTCGGCCAATCTATCCAGAACGGAATAAAAGATTTTCAGCTCCTCTATCGGAATATCCTGCCCGACGGTCTGCTGAATTTCAACGCCTGTCTTGAAAATAGAATGGGCGATTTCCTTTCCCTTCTCGGTCAAAACAATTTTGGCATTGTACTTATTATTGTAGTCGCTTTCGGTTTGATATGCAATAATCTCTTCTTTTTCAAGCCGAACAATTTCTCTGGAAACCAGGGAGCGATTGACGTGATTCCTTTGCGCTATCTCGCTGGCCGTCAGCCCGTCCTTTTCGCAAAAGAGAGTGTATATCCAAAAAACGTGCACACCCTTAACACCAATGCGCGCCGCCATTTTGCTTTCCAGACCCTTGATGTATTTGTGTATACGCGTGATAGCAAACACGAAAATACTGAATCTTTCTCTCATCGTCTGCTCCTTTCCGAGTGTTTATCTTATTATATCACAAGAAAGTTTACTTGTCAACATTTGGAAATGTGAAATATGAATTTCATAAATATGAAGGAACGTAACGCGCGATGGAGGCGGTATATTCGAGGCGCTTTTAAGGGGCTTTTGGGAAAAAGCCGCCTCTTTCGGCAAAAAGCCCTTGACAAAACCGATTTTTCGGTGTAAAATATGGTGGAATTGTGCGTTGACGCGGAGGAGTAATCCTTCAGCTCCCTTCAGAGAACAGGCGGTTGGTGCGAGCCTGGGGAGATGGGGACGAAGGTCGCCGCTGAGCATCGGAAAGAAGCCCTTTTGGGCCGTAGACTCCGTCGGTCCTTCTCCGTTAAGAAGCAATGAGGCAGATTTTTTCTGCGAATCAGGTGGTACCGCGTTTTTGACGCCCTGAGTTTTTCAGGGCGTTTTATTTTTTGTTTTAGGTAAAAACGGCAGCCCAACGGGCTGCGGAATGGAGCATATCATGAAAAAAGAACTCGCAAAAACCTACAACCCCAAGGAATTTGAGGACAGGCTTTATAAGGAATGGTGCGACAAGGGCTATTTCGCGCCCGACCCCGATAAGAGCAAGCCTGCCTTCTCGGTGGTTATTCCGCCCCCCAACGTAACGGGGCAGCTGCATATGGGACACGCCTTGGACGAAACCCTGCAAGACATCCTCGTGCGCGCCAAGAGAATGCAAGGATATAGCACGCTTTGGGTTCCCGGCACCGACCACGCGGGCATTGCCACGCAAATTAAGGTAGAAGAAAACCTGCGCGTGAACGAGGGCTTGACGCGATATGACCTTGGTCGCGAGGCCTTTTTGGAGCGCGTTTGGGACTGGAAAAACAAGTTCGGCTCCCGTATTATCAGCCAGCTGAAAAAGCTGGGCACCTCTTGCGATTGGAGCCGCGAGCGCTTCACGATGGACGAGGGCTGCTCCAAGGCCGTTCGCGAGGTTTTCGTTAATCTGTACGAAAAGGGCCTGATTTACCGCGGCCACCGCATCATCAACTGGTGCCCCAACTGCCGCACCGCGCTTTCGGATGCCGAGGTTGAATACAGCGAGCAGGCAGGCCATTTCTGGCACATCCGCTATCCCGTTAAGGATTCCGACGAATATCTGACGATTGCCACCACGCGTCCTGAAACGCTGCTCGGAGATACGGCCGTTGCCGTGCATCCTGAGGACGAGCGCTACACCGCTCTTGTCGGCAAGAGCCTGATTTTGCCCTTGGTGAACCGCGAGATCCCGATTGTTGCGGACGAATACGTAGAAAAGGATTTCGGAACGGGCTGTGTAAAAATCACCCCTGCTCACGACCCCAATGACTTTGAGGTTGGAAAGCGCCATAACCTTCCCATCATTCGCGTGATGAACGATGACGCCTCCATCAACGCAGAGGGCGGTAAGTACCAGGGCCTGTCCCGCGAGGACGCCAGAGCCGCTATCGTTGCGGATTTGGAAAAGGGCGGCTTTTTGGTCAAGGTGGAGGACTACTCCCACAACGTCGGCACCTGCTACCGCTGCAAGACCAACGTTGAGCCCCTGACCTCTGACCAATGGTTTGTAAAGATGCAGCCCTTGGCCGAGCCCGCCTTGGAGGTTGTAAAGAACGGCACGGTGAAGTTCGAGCCCGAGCGCTTCTCCAAGACCTATATCAACTGGATGGAAAACGTGCATGACTGGTGCATTTCCCGTCAGCTCTGGTGGGGACACCGTATTCCCGCCTTCTACTGTGACGCCTGCGGCGAGATGGTGGTTTCCAAGGAGGATCTCACCACCTGCCCCAAGTGCCACGCTGCACTTCGTCAGGAGGAGGACGTGCTTGACACCTGGTTCTCCTCTGCCCTTTGGCCCTTCTCCACGATGGGCTGGCCCAATGACACGGAGGATTTGCGCCGTTACTACCCCACGAGCGTTTTGGTAACGGGCTATGACATTATCTTCTTCTGGGTGGCACGTATGATTTTCTCCGCTATGGAGCATACGGGCAAGGAGCCCTTCGGAACCGTGTTTATTCACGGCTTGGTGCGTGACGCACAGGGCCGCAAGATGTCCAAGTCGCTCGGCAACGGCATTGATCCCTTGGAAGTCATCGAGGAATACGGCGCAGACGCCCTGCGCTTTGCCTTGGCCTCCGGCAACTCTCCCGGAAACGATATGCGCTTCTCCACCGAAAAGATAGAGGCCGCAAGAAACTTTGCCAACAAGCTTTGGAACGCCTCTCGCTTCGTTCTGATGAATATGGAGGAGGACCTTCCCTACGGCCTGCCCGACGCTTCTCTGCTTGCCCCTGAGGACAAGTGGATTCTTTCCCGCTTCAACAAGCTGGTGAAGGAGGTGCGCTTGGCACTTGACAGCTTCGAGCTGGGCGTTGCTCTCTCCGCCGTATATGATTTTGCTTGGGACGTATTCTGCGACTGGTATATTGAATTGACCAAGAGCCGCCTCTATGACAAGGGCTCTGCAAGTGCCAAGATTGCCGTTCGCGTTTTGGGCTACGTTCTTGTTGAAACCTTAAAGCTTTTGCACCCCTATATGCCCCTCATCACCGAGGAGATTTACCAAGCCCTGCCGCCCGATGAGGAAAGCATCATGATTAGCGCCCTCCCCACCGCCTCCGATGCGCTGAATTTCCCTGCCGAAGAGGAGAGCATTGAGCAGGTTATTGACGCCATTCGTGCCATTCGCGCGCGCCGCGCCGAAATGAACGTATTGCCCTCTCGCAAGACCAAGCTCTTTATCGTGACCGACAAGGTGGACACCTTCCGCGCTGCCGAGGGCTTCTTCACCAAGCTGGCAGGCGCTTCCGAGGTTCTCTTCCCCGCACTTTACGAGGAGGAGGGTGCTGTCAGCATCGTAACGGCAGCAGCCACCGTTTATATTCCCTTGGCCGATATGATTGATTTGGACAAGGAAAGAGAGCGCTTGGCCAAGGAGCTTGAAAAGACCGAGGGCGAGGTTCTCCGCATTGAAAAGAAGCTGTCGAACGAGGGCTTCGTTGCCAAGGCCCCTGCCGCCGTTGTAGAAGGCGAAAAAGCCAAGCTTGCGAAGTACCGCGAGACCGAGGCTAAGCTTCGCGAGGAGCTGAAAAAGCTGGAAACCATCTGATTTTAAAAAAGCTATATGCCAAGGGCGGAACGGATTTTGTCGGCCGATGCGGCCGCAACGTACAAAACCGTTCTTCCCCTTAGCATCACAAAGCCGCCATCGAGGGAGGCACCGCCGCTCTCCTTGGCGCTTTTTTGTAACAGGCGCAGCCGCGCGGAAAGCAGGGCGCCGACGCTATCGGCATCCTTGTAGGTATAGCAGGTGACAAAGGCAAGCTCAAAGGGCTCCGTCTCTTGCGTGGATAAAAAGAGGCGCACTTCTTCAAGGGCTATTTCTCTTTCCCCAAAAATCGCTTTTCGCAAGGACTCGTCAAAATGCCCCTCCTCCCAGGGCTCTTTATCCTCTCTGTACCAAACACCGTAGGGCAGAATGTCGTTTTTCTGCAAAATCTCCTCGGCATAATGGGCGGCCGTTCTTTCGTTGCCGCCGCAGGAGAAAAGCAAAAGGCACAAAGAGAGCAAAAGCCCCAAAATGCCGTTTCGTCTTTTTTTATTTCCGTTTGCCATACCCCTTTCCCCCTTTCCTTTTTCTTTTCATTGTATGCGAAGAAAGAGGCGAACATACTTATGAAAGGAGCGCGTATGCTTCCCCTTCCCACCTTAACACCCAAGGACACGGTCTCCCTCATCCCCTGCCCCTCATACGAGGAAAAGGCACTTTCCGAAGCGCTCAAGGAGCTGCTTTTACCCTTTGACCTCTTCTCGCGCATCAAGCCCGATATGACGGTGGTTGTCAAGGCCAATCTCGTTTCGGCCATGAAGCCCGAGGAGGCCGCCACCACGCACCCCACTCTTCTGCGCGCACTTTGCCGCTTGCTGATGGAGAAGGGCGCGCGCGTTATTCTCGGCGACAGCCCCGGCGGTCTTTACAACGCCGCCTTTGTTGAACGCGTATACCGCGTATGCGGAATGACGGAGCTTGAAAAGGACGGCGTGATTTTAAACCGCAATTTCGGGCAAAGTGAAGCCGTCTTTCCCGATGGCAAGGTGCTAAAAAGCTTTACCTACACCTCGTATCTGGACGAAGCCGACCTTATCGTTAACGTTTGCAAGCTGAAAAGCCACGGTATGATGGCCATGTCCTGCGCGGCCAAAAATATGTTTGGCGTTATCCCCGGCATCATCAAGCCCGAATACCATTACCGTTTTCCCAAGCACGAGGATTTTGCCGATATGCTGCTTGACCTTGACGCCTATTTCCAGCCCGTCATCAATATTGCCGATGCCGTTGTGGGCATGGAGGGCAACGGGCCGACAGCAGGAACGCCGCGGCAAATCGGATGCCTTTTGGCCTCCGCCTCCCCCCACTGTCTTGATTTGGCGGCCGCCGCGATTCTGGGCTTACAAAAGGAAAACGTGCCCACTCTTGCCGCCGCCTACCGCCGCGGTCTTATTCCCGAAAGAGCCGAAGCGCTTACTCTTTGCGGTGACCTTTCTCCCCTTTTGCTTTCGGACTTTCAAAATATGCCCTTACAGAAGTCGGTGGAGTTTTCCCGCAGCAAAAAGAACGTGTTTGCCCGTTTTATCGGCTCTGCTATCGCGGGCATTCTGCGAACGAAGCCCGTATTGCACAACAAGCTCTGCGTTGGCTGCGGCGTTTGCCGCGACATCTGCCCTGCCTCTGCCATTGTGATAGAAAAGGGCAAGGCAAAAATAGACCGAAAGAAATGCATTCGCTGCTTCTGCTGCCAGGAGTTCTGCCCCAAGAGTGCCATGAAGGTTGAAAGAACAGCTGTCGCGCGGCTGTTTCACCATGAAAAAAAGCAATAATCTTCCCAAAAAACAAAAACGCACAAGACTTCCGTCTTGTGCGTTTTTTAGGCTTAAAAAGCCAAAATGTAAATCAGAGCTTACATCCCGCATTTTCCTTAATGGAGCGAACGTCGGGATAAATCGCGAGCATTTCCTCCTCGGTTTTGGCATCCATATAGAAGCCCTCGACCAAGACATCGCGCGAGGCAAACGCGCTCATTTCTCCGAAATACCACTCATACGGGGTATTGGAATAGGTATCGCGCACGTGGCAATGGCAGCTGAGTGCCTGGGGATGCGGCTGCACGAAGATGGGGAAGTTTGCGTTAATCATCACGTTGTGATAGCAATCCCAGTTGCTTGCCGCTCCGTCCATATAGTAGCCGTAGCGCGCACGGGAGCGCATACTGTGGCAAACGGAATAGTTGTCGTGAATGGTGTTAAAGAGCTTATCGCACGATACGTGACAGTTGCCGCCGTTGACGTAGGTTGCGCCGCCGTCGCGAAGCAGCATCATATAGTCCTCAAAGTAGTTGTAGGCGATTTCCGCATCTCTGACGTTCACCTTTTCGCCGTATGCGTAAGGAACCTGTATCCAGTTCCAGCCCGCAGAAAGCGCAGAATAGGGCACGTCAATCACGCTGTTGTGCGTGAACTCGAAAACGTCCACCAAGGAAACGTAGAAGGCACAAGAGGCCGGATACTCGTATCCGATATGGCGCATATAGTTGTTGGTTACGACAAGGTTGATGGTGTGGTTTTCGGGGTTATCCCAAGTCTTATAGCCGCCCTTGGGGTTGCCAATGGTGATGGCCGCCATTCCGACGTCCTCAAAGTGACAGCCCTCGATTCTGACGCCGACGCTTCTGTCCGACATCATAATACCGTTACCGCCAAGACCCGTAAAGGAGCAATTCTTCACGGTGAAATGACGCATATTTCTCGTCAGGATGGCGGCGGCGGGAATGCGGCTGTGAATGGCCTCGGGATACGAAACCGTGTTAGCCTGCCCTGTCACATATCCGTAGATATAGGGAGTGCTGGTGGTTACACCCGTAAAGCTGAGGCTATCGACAGTAAAGCCCTCCAAGCCCTCCAAAACGATAAGCTTTTCCAAGGTGGGATACTCGTGCGTATGATGCAGAATATCGCAATTTTCCTCAGGATAGAAATACACGATGCCCTTCTTGATATCGTAAGCAAAGGTGCCGGGCGTCAGGAAGGCAACGGAGTTGCGGAAGAAGCACTCGCGGTTGGCCATATTGATAAGCCCACCGGGGTTGGCGGCATACTTCTGATATTCCTCCGCAAGCGCAACGAGCGCGTAGGTCTCGCCGTTATACTCACGCGTGACGGAAAGATCAACACCGGTTACGCGAAAGACCTTATGCGTCCACTCAAAATAGCCGTGCAGCTCAACGGCGCCTTCAAGGTTTTCAGAGAGCGTCTTGACGGCGGAAATCGGCATAAACATACCGCGCAGGTAGGTTTCGTCATTGCGCTCCTCGACAGGCGGCGTGGAAAAGGGATGCACCATTTTGGGTCCCGTGCTTAACGGAATACGGCGGCCGTCTACGTACATTTCGCGGAAAAGCGGATAGCTACCGTCCTCCTTCTTGGGCATCTGATAGGTATAGTAGGGCTTGCCCGCAACGGCCTTGAAGCCGTTGTTCAGAAAATACTCACAGCTCGTCAGAACGGGCGCCTTGCACTCCATACCGTGCAGGGTGATTTTCGTATAGGCAAGTCCGGGAACCTCGGCGGCGGAAAGCACGAGAGGCTGCTTCAAGGCATAGCGGTTGTCCTTTAACACAACGTCAAGCTCCAAGGGGCTCTCTTCCGTTGCACCCTCGGCCAGCTTCTTGATTTCGGCAACAAGCTCCTCAAGGCTCTGGGGTGCTTGATTTTCCTTTTCAATTTGCAAAAGTTGAATGCTCATGGCTTTTCTTTCTCCCCTTCTTATTTGCCGACACCTGCGGCCTTGCGAATGACAGCGGCCTCGGGATATGCACAAAGAAGCGCTTCCTCACTTGCGCCTTCAAGCAGATAATAATTCTCTACGGCAACGTCTCTTGCCTTCTGGTGCTGCACAACGTCGAAATACTTGTTGTAGCGCGTGTTGGAATAGGTGTCGCGAATATGCACGTGACAGCTGAGCGACGTAGGATAGGGCTGGGCGTAAATGGGCTGGTTTACGTTGAAAATCACGTTATGGTAGCAATCCCAGTTGCTTGCCGCGCCGTCCATATAGTAGCCGTAGGTGGCGCGAGCGCGCTTTTCGCGGCAGATGGCGTAGTTGTCGTGAATCTTATTGAAGAGCTTGGCACAATCGGGGGAGCAGTTGCCGCCGTTGACGTAAATGGCGCCGCCGTCCTCCAGAACGAGCATATAATCCTCAAAATAGTTATAGGCGATTTCTGCGGCGCGCACGTTGACCTTTTCACCGTAGGTATAGGTTACCTGGTTCCAGTTCCAGCCGGCAGAAAAGCCCGAATAACCCAAATCAATCAAGCTGTTATGGGTAAATTCAATGCCGTCCACAAGGGCAACGTAGAAGCCGCAGGCGGCAGGATATTCAAGTGCCGCGTGACGAATTTGATTGTAATTGAAATGAATATTGATATTGTGGTTCTTGGGGTCATCCCAAGCGTCAAGCCTATTGGCAGGATTGCCGATGACGGCGGCAGACATAGCGATGTTTTCAAAGACGCAATGCTCAATAAACACGCCCACACTTCTGTCGTTCATCATAATGGCGTTGCCGCCCAGCTCCGTGAAGGAGCAGTTTTTCACGGTGAAATTACGCACGTTACGGGTATACACTGCCGCGTGCGGAACGTGACGGAAATACACGCCGTTATCCTTCTTACGAATGGCATTGGCCTGCCCTACCATATAGCCGCTGCGGCAAACCTGCGCCGAGGTTGTGCCAACAAAAGCGAGGTTTTCCAGAACCAAGCCCTGCATACCCTCGACCACCAACAGCTGCTCCAACAGGCCGTATTCCTGGGTATGATGGACAATGTCCATATACTTGCCGGGATAATAGTAGGCAGTTCCCTTCTTATAATCGTAAACGAAGGTGTCCTCCTTTAAGAAGGCCATGGAGTTGGTGATGAAGCAACGGCGATTTTTCAAATCCAACAGAGAAAATCTGTTTTCCTTAACAAATTCTCTGTACTCCTCGTCAAGCTCGACAAGGGCGTAGGTTGCGCCATCGCACGCGCGGGTGGTGTCCAAATCCACCCCGACGATGCGGAAAATTTTATGCTCCCATTCCAGCAAAATCTGGAATTCCTGGGATTTGGTCTTATCCTTGGCCAAAGCCTTGGCCATTTCCATAGGAACGAAGAGACCGCGAAGGAAATCCGCCTCCTCGGCTTCATCGCGATTGCGCGCGGAGAAGGGATAAAGGAAGATGTCGCTCTTCGCCATAGAAATGCGCTTTCTGTCCACCATCATATCACGGAACAGAGGATAGCTGCCATCGCCCCTCTTTTCCATCTGATACTTGTAGTAGGGCTTGCCCTTTACGGCCTGGAACTTATCGTGATAGAAATACCAAGCGCCCGAAATTTTGGGGGTCATTCCGTCTTTTCCCTTAATAGTCAAGCGAACGTTGGCAAGGGCAGGCTCCTTTTCGGCGGAAAGCTCAATGGGGGCAGAAAGATGGTATCTGTCTGCATCCAAAACAAGCGTTGCGTGCACGGGGTTTTCCGCCGTTGCTGTCGCGGCAAGCTCCTTGATTTTTTCAAGTCCCTCGTTCAAGTCCTTGGCGGAAACGGTGGTTTGCTGTGTATTGATAATTCTGATTGCCATTTTTCTTCTCCTTTAAGCCTTCACGGACTTTTTCACGCCGGCGTTTTTCTTGATCTCCACGGCGGCAGGATACATAGCCAAAAGCTCTTCCTCGGTTTTGGCCTTATCGTGATAGTCCCAAACCAAGTTGTCACGCTCAGTGTAGAACATTCCATCGGTATAGGGCGTATTGGAATAGATATCGTGGCAGTGCACATGGCAGCTGAGCGACTGCGGATGCGGCTGGGCAAAGATGGGGAAGTTTGCATTGATAACCACGTTATGATAGCAATCCCAGTTGCTTGCCGCACCGTCCATATAGTAGCCGTAGCGCGAGCGCAGGCGCTTGGTGTGACAAACGGCGTAGTTATCGTGAATGCAGTTTATAAGCGTTGCGTCCTCTGGGTTACAGTTGCCGCCGTTGACGTAGGTGGCGCCGCCGTCCTCCAAGACCATCATATAGTCCTCGAAGTAATTGTAGGCAATTTCCGCGTCGCGCACGTTGACGCTTTCGCCCAGATAATAAGGAACCTGGCGCCAGTTCCAGCCCGCCGAAAGCGCGGAATAAGGAACGTCGATAACGGTGTTATGCGTAAATTCCAGAACGTCAACCAAGGCAACGTAGAAGGCGCAGGAGGCGGGATATTCGTAGCATACGTGGCGGATGTAGTTGTTGGTGACAACAAGATTGATTGTCTGGTTTTCAGGGTTCGGCCAAGAGGATGCGATAGGAGAAACGGGGTTGCCCACGCAAATGGCCGACATACCGAGATTTTCAAAATAGCAGCCCTCGATTCTGACGCCGACGCTTCTGTCAAGCATCAGAATTCCGTAAGCACCAAGCTGGGTGAAGGCGCAGTCCTTTACGGTAAAGCGCTTCATATTGCGGGTATAAACGGCGGCGTCCGTAATTCTGCTACGGTACGTTTTGTAGCCGCCGACAACGCCCGACTGCCCTGCCAGATAGCCGTTTTCGGAGGCGTGGCGGGTTGTGAGGCCCTTAAAGGAAAGATTCTCAAGGGTCAGCCCCTCCAAGCCCTCAAAGACAAAGAGGTTGGTCAGAATGGGATATTCGTGGGTATGGTGTAAAATATCAAAGCCCTCGGCAGGGTAGAAGAACAAAACACCCGTTTTGTAGTTATAGGTGAAGCTACCGGGAGCGAGGAAGGCGGGAGAATTCCAGAAGGCGCATTTTCTGCCCTTGGTGGTCAGATAGTTCGCCCGTCTTTCAGCGAAGGTACGGAACTCGTCTCCCATTTTTACCAGCACGTAGGTCTTGCCGCCCTCCTCTCTCGTTTGAGAGAAGTCAACGCCGCAAATACGGAAGATTTTATGCTCCCATTCCAGATTAAGCTGCAGCTCCGTGGTGTCGGTGTCCTCACCGACAAAGCGCTCTACCATCTCTATGGGCAAGAACATACCCTCCTGGCAGTCCTCCTCCTTTTCCAGCACCTTGGGCACCAGGAAGGGATAAACCATCTCCTCGCTCTTGGACATCAGCACACGCTTACCGTCCACGTACATTTCGCGGAAAACAGGATAGCTGCCGTCCTCATTGGCTGGCAACTGGTATTTAAAATAAGGCTTGCCCTCTACCGCCTCAAACTTATCGTTATAGAAATAGCGCTGGGCACAAATCAAGGGCTTCTTGCTTTCTGCGCCGCGAATCGTTAAGCGCACGTTGGCAAGCTCGGGCGTTTCCTCGGCGGAAAGCACGAAGGGAGCGGAAAGATTAAAGCGGTTATCGTCAAGCACCACCTCAATTTCCAGAGGTGCTGCGGCCGTGGCACCCTTAGCCATCTCCTTTATCTCTTCGGCAAGCGCCGACAGATTTTGCGGAGCGCAACCTTTTTTCTTTATGTTGGAAAGCTGAATGTTCATCATATTCTCCGTTCTGTATACAATAGGCTTTACTTTTTTAAGCGTGAAGAAAAGCCGCGCTTTATTTTCATAAGGCGCGGCTTGACGTCGGTTACAGTATCAAGCGACAGCCGGCAGCCTCGCGAATGGCTCTTGCCTCCTCGCTTCTTGCCAGAAGCTCTGCCTCCGTTTCCAGCGTTACGTGGTAATCCTCCACGGTCACGTCACGGCTGGGCGCAATCCATTCCAAGGGACCGTTGACGTTGCTGTATACGTCGTGAATATGGTTATGGAAGCTTGCCGCATAGGGATGAGGCTGAGAGAAGATGGGCATATTGGTGTTCAGAACCACGCTGTGATAGCATTCCCAGTTGGTAGAGGCACCGTCCATATAATAGCCGTATCTTCCGGAAGGACGCATTTCCTTACAGGTTGCATAGTTGTCGTGCATATGGTTAAAACGCACATCATTGTCGTGATTGCAGTTAGCACCTACCATGTAAATGGCACCGCCGTCCTGCAAAACCATCATATAATCCTCAAAGAGGTTGTACGCCAGCTCCGCATCTCTGATATTCACCGCTTCGCCCAAGGCGTAAGGAACGGGAGACCAGCCCCAACCGCCCGAAACGGCGGAATAGGCCGTGTCCTTCACGGTGTTGTGGCAGAAATGAAGGGTATCCACCTTGCCGAAGTAAATAGCGGCGGCGGTGGGGTATTCGTATGCAATGTGCTCGAAATAGTTGTTTTCAATGAATACGTTGAAGTTCTGGTCCTTTTTATCCTTCCAGCTGAGGGAGGGATTGCCGATGGACACAGCCGACATACCGATGCCCTTGAAAACGCAATCGGTGATGCGGACGCCAACGCTGCGGTTCTTCATCTGCAAGCCGTTTGCGCCAAGCTCAATAAAGCGGCAGGCCTTCACCGTGAAGTTTCGCATATTGCTGG
Source organism: Eubacteriales bacterium (assembly GCA_045661325.1). Taxonomy (GTDB): domain Bacteria; phylum Bacillota; class Clostridia; order Oscillospirales; family CAG-272; genus UBA1740. The sequence goes on from JAZRFK010000056.1 coordinate 45,036, forward strand.
TACATACGCCCGCGTGGCTCACGCGGCCCTTAATATTCTTTTCGCAGTTTGCCTGACCCGAGAAATAGCCGTTCTCGCAAACGTATTTGGAGGTAGCACCGTAGAAGGTGATGCCGTCCAGGGTTACGTCATGCATACCCTCAAAGATAAAGAGGTTCTCAAGGGTGGGGTATTCGCAAAGCACATCACAGGCGCGCTTGCCCTCGGGCGGATAGTAGTACAGAACACCGTTGCGGTAATCGTAGGTGTACGTGTTGGGCTCGGTCAGGTACGCGGTTGCGTTCGAGAAGAAGCAACGGCGATTGTTGATATTCAGCTCGGGATGCGTTTTTTGAATCAGCATCACAGCGTCCGAATGCTCAAGCTCCACTAAGGCGTACTTCTTGCCGTTATGCTCCTTGACGGCGGAAAGGTCAACACCCGTCACGCGCATAATGCTCCAGGTCCACTCCACGTAGATCTGGCATTCCGTTCCGAGAACGGGGGCACTTGCCAGGCGCTCTACCTCTTCAATCGGCAGATAAATGCCCCGCAGATTTTCGGGCTTCTCTCTTTCCTCCTTGGGAGGCAAGGGGAAGGGATGAATCATAATTTCGCTTCTCGCCATCTTTACGCGGGTACCGCTTGCGTAGAAATCGTGGAAGAGGGGATAGGCGCCACTTTCGTCCTTATCGAACTGATACTTGTAATAGGGCTTGCCCTCTACTGCCTCAAAGCGGGAAAGATCCATACGGCGAAGGCTGGTAACAACGGGGCGCATACCCTCCTTATTGACGATGGAAAGCTTGATATTGGCAAGAGCGGGCTCCTCCTCGGCAGAAAAGACCACGGGCTTATCCAGAGTATAGCGGTAATAGTCCAAAACCAGCTCCACGCTGACAGGGCACTCGGGGGTTGCCTCACGGGCAATAGCCTTGACGCTTTCCAGCGCATCGTAGAGGGTTTCTACCTTATCAAGGGAAACGGTTGTTTTTCTGATAGCAACATCCATGACTCGTTCTCTCCTTTTCCTTATACATTCACGAGATTGCAGCCTGCGTTGGCACGGATCTCCCGCGCCGTTTCGTACTTGGCAAGCAGCTCTTCCTCGGTCTTCATATCGTCGTAATAGGTACCGAGAATGGTGTCACGCGCAGGGGCGTGGTTGCCTCTGTCCACAGGGAATGTGGCATAAATCTCGTACATATGGTTATGGAAGGTTCCTGCGGGGGGCCAATGGAACTGGGAGAACACGGGGAACTGGGTGTTAATGGAAACGTTGCGGTAGGTTTCCCAGTTGGTCGAGCTTCCGTCCATATAGAAGCCGCGGCGGCCGCTGTCCAGAAGCACGTTACGGCGACCGTAGTTGTCATGCATTCTGTTGAAGCGACGGGGATTATCGTGCAAGCAGTTGGCACCAACGGTATAGATGGCCGCACCGTCCTGCAAGACGTTCATATAATCCTCTAAGTAATTGTAGGAAATATCGGCATCTCTGACATTGACCTTTTCGCCCAGATGATAGCCAACGGCGTTCCAGCCCCAGCCGACCGACACGGCAGAATAAGCGGTGTCAATCATGGTGTTGTGGCGGAAGCGCAGACCGTCAACCATACCCATATAAAATGCGGCGGCGGTAGGATAGCCGTACGCGATATGCTCAAAATAGTTGTTCTCCACGCGAACGTCGAAGTTCTGATTCTTGGGATCATCCCAATCCGTCGTGGGATTTCCGATGGAAAGACCCGACATACCGATGTTCTTGAAGATACAGTCGTTGACACGAACGCCCACGCTTCTGTTCTGAATCATCAGGCCGTTGGCGCCAAGCTGCTCAAAGGTACAGCCCTTGACGGTCAGACGGTTGACGTTGGAAACGTAAAGGCCCGCGTGCTTCAAGCGGCCAACGCCCAAAGCGCAGTTTGCCTGACCCGAGGCATATCCGTGCTCGCAGGCATAGCGCGAGGTGGTACCCGTAAAGGAGAGACCCTCGATGGTCAAATTGCTCATACCCTCGAACATAAAGAGGTTTTCGGCCTTCGGATACTCGAAGATAAAGTTTTTCATATCCTCTTCTTTTTCGGGATAGTAGTACAGAACGCCGCCACGATAGTCGTAGGTAAAGGTTCCGGGCGTCAAATAAACGGGGGAGTTGGAGAAGAAGCAACGGCGGTTATTGATGTTCAGCGCAGAATGCGTCTTCTGGACAAGGATAACGGCATCGTCATATTCAAGCTTAACCAAGGCATAGGTCTTTCCGTTGCATTCCTTGGTGTCGGAAAGATCCGTGCCGATAATACGCAGAATGCGCCAGGTCCATTCGATATAAATCTGGCACTCGGCCACCTCAACGGGAATAGAGGCAAGCTTCTCTACGTCCTCAATAGGCAGGTAGATGCCCTTGAGGTTTTCGGGATTTTCTCTTTCCTCTACGGGCGGCAGAGCAAAGGGATGAATCATAATGTTGCTCTCTGCCATTTTGATGCGCTTTCTGTTTACATAGAAATCGCGGAAAACGGGATATTTTCCTTCCTCGTCGGCAGGGAATTGATATTTGTAATAAGGAGTTCCCTCCACCTTTTCAAACCAATGGTTGCGAATCCAATCGCAGCCCGAAATGATGGAATGGAAGCCCTTTTTGGGGCGAACGGTCAAATCAACGTAGGCAAGGCCCGGTACCTCCTCCGAGGAGAGAAGCAACGGTTCAAACAAGAGATAGCGAGGAGCCTCCAGCTCCAGGGTCAAGTTCAAGCGGTTTTCCTCCGAGGCATCGGCGGCCATGCGCTTGATTTCCTCAAACGCGTCCTGCAGAGTGGCTGCGTCCGTAGCGGCGCGGGTCGTTTGCGTTATCATCAGAGCCATACTGTTTTCCTTTCGGCTTTCCTTTTTTGATAGGGGGCCTATCAAGGCAAGTATACCAAATCAAGATAGAAAAGTCAACGATTTTTAAGAAAAAATATCCAAAAAAACAGAGTTTTTTTCAAGACGGCGTCTTGCTTTTGTCATAAAAAGGCAAAAAAGGAACGGCTGCGAAAAAAATCTTTTTTTCACAACCGTTTTTTTATGATTTCAGAGCAAAAGCGTGTCAAGGGCGGCAGCGTCCTCGCTTCCCTCTCCATCCTCGCGGAATTGCAGGCGATAAAGATGGGCATAGATGCCGTTTTGAGAAAGCAACGCCTCGTGCGTGCCCATTTCCACAATTCTTCCCTTATCCACCACGGCAATGCGGTCTGCGCTCTTGACTGTGGAAAGACGGTGGGCCACAACGAAGGTGGTGCGTCCGCGGCAAAGCTTATCCAAGGACTGCTGAATCAGCATCTCCGTGGTGTTGTCCAAGGCGCTTGTGGCCTCGTCCAAAATCAAAATCGCAGGATTCTTCAAGAATACGCGGGCAATGGAAACCCTTTGCTTTTGCCCTCCCGAAAGCTTAACGCCGCGCTCGCCGATTTCGGTATCGTAGCCGTTGGGAAGCGTACGGATATACTCGTCAAGATTGGCCAGCTTCGCCGCCGCCTCAACCTCTTCTCTTGTGGCGTCCGGTCGGCCATAGAGTATGTTCTCGTAAATCGTGCCGCCAAACAGAAAAACGTCCTGCTGAACGATACCGAGACAACGGCGCAGAGAGTCCTTGGTTATATCGCGGATATCCTTACCGTCAATGGTGATGCTTCCCTTTTCCAAGGGATAAAAGGCGGGAAGCAGGTGACAAATGGTGGTTTTTCCGCCGCCCGAAGCGCCGACCAAGGCGATTTTTTCGCCCTTGGCAACCGAAAAGGAAACGTCACACAAAACCTCCTTGCTTCCCTCATAGGAAAAGGAAACGTTCGAAAAGGCAACGTTGCCCTCTACTGCGGTCAACGGGAGAGCGCCGACAGCATCCGTCTCGGGCGAAACGTCCATCACCTCTGCAAAGCGACGGAAGCCCGTTATGCCGTTCTGGAACTGCTCGGAAAAATTGACAAGCGTGGTAACGGGGGAAACGAAAAGATTGACCGAAACGATAAAGGTGGAATAATCGCCGAAGGTAATCTGCCCGCGATATAAGAAAATACCGCCTGCGATAATGATAATCACGTTAAAAACGTCCGTAATAAAGGAGGTGGGGGAAAAGAATTTTCCCATCGCGCTATACGATTTTTTGGAGGCCTCCACAAACACCTCGTTCCCCTTTTCAAACTTGGCGCGCTCGGTTTTCTCGCCCGAAAAGGCTTTGGTAACGCGAATACCCGAGATACTGCTTTCCAAGGCGGCGTTTATCTCGGCAAGACCGCGGCGGCGCTCGGTAAACGCATCTCTCATCTTTTTACGCAAAACGGCCGAGACCAGAACGAGAAAAGGAACGCAGGCAAAGATTATCAGGGTCAACAGAACGTGAATGGACAAAAGATAAGAAAAGGAAAGAACTATCATCACGCCGCTGATAAGCAGGTTTTCGGGGCCGTGGTGAGCAAGCTCGCTGACCTCCTGCAAGTCACTCGTCATACGGGACATGATTTTTCCCGTTTCGTGCTCGTCATAAAAGGAAAAGGGAAGCTTTTGCAGGTGGGCAAACATATCGCTTCTCATATGGGCCTGCATTCGCACACCGATGATATGCCCGTAATACTGCACGAAATACCGAAGAAGCATTCGCATCACGTAGCAGCCTAAAACGATGGCGCCCGCGATGAAAATTTTTCGGATAACCCCTTGGTAGTCCTCCTCTATATGCGGTATCAGATCATTGAGCATATAGTTGGTGACAACGGGATACAGCATTCCGATAAAGGAAATCAAGAGCGAGGCCGCCATATCCAAGGTAAGCAGGACTGTGTGGGGCTTATAATAGGCGATAAACCTTTTGAAAAGCGACATAGGTCTTCCTTTCCGTTCTTTAATGCGTCTTTAATACGATAAAATTATACGCTCTTTCACGGCAAAAGTCAAGAGAAAAGCGGCACGGGGCACCCGAAATGTTAAACAAATGAACAAAGAAGTCCACAAATTTTGGATATTTTTTGTAAAAACCCTTGCAAAACAAAAAAGGCTTTGTTATAATGAAGGCAAGCGTACAGCGCTTAATATTGGTATACAAAATCAGTATACATATACGGAGGAAAACTACTATGGCACAAAAGATTGCTGACCAGGACGCTTTTAAGTACGACCAGAGCGTTGAGGTTATTGACACCACTAAGAAAATGCGCGTTGCCTTTATCGGTACCGGCTGGATTGCGGAGTCCCACGTTACTGCTTTTATGAAGCAGCCCGACGTTGAAATCGTGGCAGGCTGTGACCTCATTCCCGGCAAGGCAAAGGCCTTCTTTGAAAAGTTCGGCATTGAAGGTGTTAAGACCGACTACGCAAACGATGAAGAGATGCTGGCCGACAAGTCCTTGAATCTTGACGTTGTTACCGTTTGTACTTATAACCGCCAGCACGCACCCTGCGCCATTCGCGCACTCAATGCAGGTCTGCACGTATTGCTCGAAAAGCCCATGTGCGTAACCACCGAGGAGGCCATTGAAATCATCAAGGCCGAAAAGAAGAGCGGCAAGGTTCTTTCCATCGGCTTCCAGCCCCGTTTCAACAAAAATATGCAGAAGATCAAGAAGATTGTTGAAAGCGGCGAGCTTGGCGACATCTATTACATCCAGACGGGTGGCGGACGCCGCCGCGGCATTCCTACTCCCTTCGGCACCACCTTTATTGAGGACAAAACCGCAGGTCTTGGCGCCTTGGGCGACATTGGCTGCTACTCCCTTGACCTCGTTCTGAACGCCATCGGCTATCCCAAGCCCCTTACTGTTTCGGGTCACAAGGCCGCTATCTTCGGCACCGACCCCAACTACGTTGGCTACGGCAAGCATCACGAATACGGTGCTCTCTTCGGCGTTGACGACTGGGCTTCTGCCTACATTCGCTTGGAGGGTGGCATTATCGTTGACTTCCGTATCGGCTGGGCCATGAATATGGACACCTCGGGCGACACCCTCATTCTCGGTACCAAGGGCGGCTTGCGCGTTCCCTCCACGGAGTGCTGGAACGGCATTCTCGAAAAGCCCCTCGTTATCTATCACGAGGTTGCCGGTACGCAGGTTGAAACCGTTATTCCCTTGGACAAGAACGACGACCTCTGGCATCTCAAGGTTCGTTCTTTCCTTGACGCCGCCAAGAACGGCACGGCCGCTCCCGTTCCCTCCTCCCAGATTCTTTACAACCAGGCAATTCTGGACGGCATTGCCAAGTCCAGCGAGCTTGGCCGCGAAATCGAGCTGAACGTTCCCGATTTCGATTCCATCTAATTAAGCAGTCAGTAACGCGGCGGCGCTTTGCTTGCAAGGCGCCGCCTTCATATCAAATAACATAGAAAAGGAATAATAGTTATGGCAAGAACCGAATACGGCTTACAGATGTATAGCCTTCGCGACATTACCAAGACCGACCTGAAGGGTGCCTTGAAGGTTGCCGCCGACCTTGGCTACAAGTACATTGAATTTGCAGGCTTTTTTGAAAACACCGCAGAGGATGTAAAGAGATGGCTTGACGAATACGGTCTCGTTTGCTGCTCCACTCATACGCGCGTTTCCCTTTTGACAGACGATACGTTAGAGGACACCCTGCGCTACCATCAGGTCATCGGCTGCACCCGTCTTATCATTCCCGGTGCCGACTGGTCCACAGAGGAAAACTTCAATAAAAATCTGGCCCTCTTTGCCAAGGTGCAAAAGAAGGCCGCCGAATACGGCATTGAGGTTGGCTATCACAACCATTCCGGCGAATTCTTCCCCACTCCCTACGGTAAGATCATTGAGGACGAAATTCTCAAGAACACCGACTTGAAGGTGCAGATCGATACCTTCTGGACCTTTAACGCAGGCCTTGATTCGATTGCATACCTTGAAAGCATCAAGGACCGCGTTTTCGCGGTGCACTTGAAGGACGGTATTCCCACTGCTGAGGAAAATCGCGCTTGGGGCACCTGGATCAAGGACGTACAGGGTAAATCCTTGGGCGAAGGCAAGGCCCCCGTTGCCGCCGTTCGCGAATGGTGCTTGAAGAACGGTATGCCTATGGTTGTGGAATCCGAGGGTCTTTCTCCTACGGGGCCTGAAGAGGTCGGCCGTTGCATCGCATATTTGCGTACGCTTGACTAAAAAACAGGGGAAATCGCAGGATTTCCCCTCTATTTCTTTTTGCGATTTGACTTTTACGTATTGGAAAGGAAAGGGCTATGAAAAAAAGAAGCCTTGGGCGCGGCGCCGTCCTCTCTCCCGTTCCGGCGGTGATGGTGAGCTGTGCATGGGAGGGCGAAGAAAACATCGTCACGGTGGCCTGGTGCGGCACTATCTGCACGAAGCCGGCCAAAACCTATATTTCCCTTCGCCCAACCCGACATTCTTATCACATCATCAAGGAGAGCGGCTATTTTGTTATCAATCTCGTGCCCTCTTCTCTTGCCAAAAAGGCCGACTATTGCGGCACCTTTACGGGCGCGAAGGTCAACAAGTTTGAAAAATGCGGCTTTACCCCCGTATACCCCGAGGGTGCATCCGTTCCCTGCATTGACGAATGCCCCGTTTCCATTCTTTGCCGCGTGAGCGACGTTATTCCCCTCGGCTCACACGATATGTTCTTGGCAGACGTTTTGGAGGTTTACGCCGACGAGACACTGTTTGACGAGAAGGGGGCCTTGCGAATGGACAAGGCAGGGCTTTGCGCCTACGCGCACGGCTCTTACTATGAGCTTGGCAAGCGCATCGGCGCTATCGGCTTTTCCGCCACGAAAAAGAAACCGCATACAAGGAGCAAAAATCATGGAAAAAGCAAAAATTGACAGAATCAACGCCTTGGCCGCAAAGGCCGAAAAGGAAGGGCTTTCCGAGGAGGAAAAGAGCGAGCAGCAGGCGCTCAGGCAGGAATATATCGCCGAATACCGCAAAATGCTCCGCGCGCAGCTGGACAACACGAGCATCGTTCGCCCTGACGGCACGAAGGAAAAGCTGAAAAGCAAAAAATAACCGCTTTAAAAACAAACAAGCCCTCGGTCTTTCGCCTCCGTTGAGGATTGTCGCGAAGCCGAGGGCTTTTGCTTTGCCGCAAAAAAGAAATCGGGAGCGCACGCTTGTGCGCTCCCGATTTTTGCAAAATCACGTTTTACAAAATGTAAACCGTTCTTTACAATTAGAAGCCGAGCTCGATGATGCCCTTCTTCAGATAGTCGGTGTAGGACTCGATGCCGTTTTCCTTTACGGCGATACCCTTCTCCCAACGGCAACCGAAGGTGGGGCCGGAGATAAAGGTGTCTACCTGGAAGGTCATGTTTTCCTGCAGCATGTAGTTGGAGCTGGTCTCCATCCAAGGAGCCTCAACCTCAATCATACCGGTGCCGTGGCAGGGACCGTATACGTAGTTCTTCTCATAGCCTGCATCGATATACATCTGATAGAACTTCTTTGCGATAGAGGAAGCCTCGATGCCTGCCTTGATCTGATCGCAGGTCCAGTTGTGCATCTGCAAGCAGAAGTCAACAAGCTCTCTTCTCTCGCCCTCGAGCTTGCCCATAACAACGGGAAGACCGATAGAGGGAGAATAGCCGTCAATCTTAGCGGAGAGGTTCAGCTGAACGATATCGTTCTTGCCTATTTCTCTGTAACGGGAACGGGAGATAGCGTGACGGGTGCTGGCCTCGCTGAATACGTACATAGGAAGGCCCTCGTACTCTGCGCCGTTCTCATAGATAACTCTCTGTGCAACACCAACCATCTGAAGCTCAGTAACGCCGGGCTTCAGGCTGCGGATAACCTCGTTGGTGGCAAGCTCGATGATACGGAAGCCCTCGCGGATACAAGCAAGCTCGTTCTCGCTCTTGATCTGACGCAGGGAAACCATGATATCGTTGCACTTTTCGATGGATGCTTCGGGATATGCTTCCTTCAAGCCCTCGTAGATGGGCAGGGTGCATTCAACGTAGCTTCCAAGACCGATGCGAAGCTTCTGTCCGGTAACACCGATAGCCTTGAATACGTCAGCAAAGGTGTCGGGAACAAGCTCGGGGTAAGAGGGGTCTGCGGACTCGCGGAACTCCTTCAATACGAAAACCTTGTCGAGCTTACCGAAGTCCTTAGCGAAAATAGCGGACTCGGGGCCAACAAGCAGAGCAGCCTGTCCATCTGCGCTGATGGCAACGCCTGCTCTCTCAAACAGGGGCCAGAAGCCGGAAAAATATCTTGCGTTTGCATAGTCGCTCTCGGTGGAAGCAACCAGCATTACGTCAAGACCTCTTTCACGAATCAAAGCGGCCGCCTTCTGAATTCTTTCTTGGTATTCCCAATCGGGAATGCAAATTCTCTCCATTTTTTCTTCTCCTTTTTTTAATTGATGAAAAAATTTGGGGTTTTCACTCTGTATTGAGTATACTACACCCACCTATTTTTGTATTTACATTATCGTGAATGTTTTTTGCACAATCGTAAAAAAATTTATTGACATACACCTTTTTTTGCGCTAAAATAGAGAGGACGCAGGGAGAGCTTTTTCTCCTCCTTGCGCCAAAGAGGACGATTGCTTTTTTCAAAAGAAAGGAAGACACACCGTGGATTTTGCCATCAAAAGCCTTTCCTACACCTTAAAGGTGACGGGCATTGCCAACGTGCATTTTTTTGACTTTGATAAATCCTTTGCCACCGACTACGACAGCCACCCCTTTTACGAGCTTATCTTCGTGGCAAGCGGCGCCTTGGATATTCTGTCGGAGAGATTTTCGGGCACGCTGGAAAAGGACACCCTTCTGATTCACGCCCCGGGCGAAAAGCACGCCCTCCGCGCAGGCGGTAAGGAGCCTGCGGTTATCATCATCGGCTTTACCTACGAGGGCGAAAGCCTTTCGACCTTTTCCAATCCCTTAAAGCTTCGGGAAACTGAAATCAAGAGGCTGGCCGAAATTGTGAAGGAGGCGCGAAACGTCTTTGCGCCGCCGCACAACATTCCCACCCACAATATGAAGAAAAACCGAAATCAGCCCTTCGGCGCAGAGCAAATGCTGAAAATTCTCATTGAATATTTTTTGATTTCCCTTCATAGAGAATACGGGGCAGACCGTCGCCAAGCAGACGGTGTTCAGCACACCTTTTCGGTTTACGAGATTATTGATTATCTCAACACCAAATACACCGAGAAAATCACCTTAAACGAGCTTTCCTTCCTGTTCGGCACAAACCGCACCACCCTTTGCCGTGAATTTAAGGCCGCAACGGGACAGACGGTTGCCGCATACGTAGCGCAAAAGCGCTTGGAGGAGGCCAAGGCCCGTATTGCCACCTCTTCCGCCACCTTCACGGAGATTTCCGCCGCCCTGCATTTTGACAGCATTCACTATTTCACCCGTTTCTTCAAAAAGAACACAGGTATGACACCAAAGGAATACCGCCAACGCTTCTTGGAGAAAAAGGAGGAATAGGTCTAAGGCCACAAAGCAAAGCCGAATTTTAAAGCGGCGAGAAACGTCAAAAAAGTCTTTTTTTGTTGACTTTTCTTTTTGCCGGTGTTATACTTCTTTAAGGAGCCGAGTCTCCGGAAAGGTCGACGTTACTATGCTGAAAGCCCTTCGCGGTAAAAAAGAAATTGATATGCTGAACGGGCCCATTTTACAAAGGGTTGTTCTCTTCGCCATTCCCTTGATTCTCGCCAATATGCTCCAGCTGCTTTACAACGCGGCAGACATTATCGTGGTTGGACAGTTTGACGGCATTGGGGCCGTGGCCGCCGTGGGCTGTACCACCTCCCTTTCCAACCTTTTCATCAACCTTGCCGTCAGCCTTTCCTCCGGCACCAGTATGTGTCTTTCCGTTCAGCTGGGCGCGAAAAACCACAAGGAATCCTTTGAATACGCGCACACCGCCATCGTAACGGCCATTCTGGTGGGATTCACCGTCGGCGCGGTGGGCTTTTTCGGCGCAGGCACCTTTTTGAGCCTTTTAAAAACAGACGCTGCCGTTATCGACCAATCCACGCTTTATTTAAAAATCATCTTCCTCGGCTTTCCTGCCACCGTTTTGTATAACTACACCGCCTCCATCATCCGCACCATCGGAGACACCCGAAGCCCCTTGATTTATTTGGCAATTTCCGGCTTATGCAACGTGCTTCTGAACCTGTTTTTCGTGGCCGTTTTTCATATGGGCGTTGCAGGCGTTGCCTTGGCAACGGTGACCTCCCAGATTCTTTCCGCCACCCTTTGCGTGCGCCATTTGCACCGCTTACCCGAAACCCACCCCTGCCACATATATTTCAGCAAGCTTCGCTTTTACAACAACAAATTTTCCAGAATTGTGCAGGCGGGCGTTCCGATTGCCCTGAACAGCATGGCCTTCAGTGTGGCAAACGTGACCATTCAATCCAGCGTTAACGCCTTTGGCGTTGAGGGTATTTCGGGCTCCTCCTCCGCTTCCAGCTTGGAGGGCTTCACCTACGTTGCGATGAACTCCGTGGTACAGGCCAGCCTGATTTTTATCGGTCAAAATCGCGGAGCGGGAAAATACGACAGAATCAAGCGCATTATTTTCAATAACATTCTGCTCGTCTCCGCTGTGGGCATCGTGATGGGGCTTCTGACCCGCGCCTTTGCCCGCCCCTTGCTTTCTCTTTACCTTGGCGGAAATGAGGAGCTGGCCATCGCCTTTGGCATTCAGCGCATGACGTGCGTTCTTCTTCCTTACTTCATTTGCGGCATTATGGACGTTCTCATTTACTGCGCCCGCGGCCTTGGGGCATCCTTCTGGCCTATGGTCTTTTCCATCTCCGCCATTTTCGGTATTCGTCTTTTATGGGTGTTTTTCGTTCTTCCCTTCCTCAGCACCATTTTTACCGATGTTTTCGTGCAGTACCGCATTCTTTTCTTGGCCTTCCCGATTTCCTGGACGCTGGCCTGCATTCCCCAAAGCATTTATCTTGCCAATCGCTATAAAAAGATGAAAAAGGCCTACGAGGAAGGCCAAACCCTATAAATTTTAATCCGCCCGAGCCTTCGTCTCGGGCGGTGTTTTTTCCTCTTGTTTTTTCGTGCGAACCGTGCTAAAATGGAGAAGAAAACAATCAGCCGCCGTCCTCTTGCACGGCGATGGAGGATTTTATGAAGTTTGGCATAATCGGAACCAACTTTATCAGCGACAATTTCATTGCCGCTTTGCCCTTTACCGAGGCCAAGGCAACGGCCGTTTATTCCAGAACGGAGGAAAGGGGCAGAGCCTTTGCAGACAAGCACGGCATTTCCAACGTTTATACGGATATGGAGGCCTTTCTTTCCTCGGATATAGACGCCGTTTATATTGCATCCCCCAATTTTCTTCACAAGGAGCAGACGCTTTTGGCGCTTTCCCACGGCAAGCACGTTTTGGTGGAAAAGCCTGCCGCCCCCTCCCTTGTCGAATGGGAAGAAATGAAGGCGGCCGCCAAGGTGGCCAAGAGGACGCTGATGGAGGCAATGCGCCCCATTCACGCGCGCGCCTGGCACGCCGTAAAGGATGCTCTTGCCGAGATTGGCAGAGTGCGCGGTGCGGTTTTGGATTTTTCGCAATACTCCTCTCGCTACAAGCCGTTTTTGGAGGGTGTCGTTCTCAACGCCTTCAACCCTTCTCTTTGCAACGCCGCCTTGCTTGACATTGGCATTTACCCTATCTGTGCCGCCGTTTTCCTCTTTGGCATGCCCAAGGAAATTCGCAGCCGCTCCTCCTTTCTCCCCAATGGCTTTGAATGCTGCGGCTCGGCCATTTTAGGCTACGATGGCTTTGAGGCTACGGTAACCTATTCCAAGGTGGCAAATTCCGTTGCGCCCTCGGCTATTTTGGGAGAAGAGGGGGGCATACTCGTTGACAAGGTATCCAATCCTCGCGCGCTGACGCTTATCAAGGGCGAAGAAAAAGCGCCGATTTTCTTGCCGAAAACCGACGCTCCCGATAATATGTATGAGGAAATAAACGATTTTTGTCTTTCCGCCGAGAAGGGCATTCTCTGCCCCGATGCCATTTACACCGATATGGCGATTGCGGTTATGGACGAAATCCGCAAGCAGAACAACATCGCTTTTTAATCAATAACCACCGTTTCACCGGGGGCAATGCAAACGCACTGCTCCGTTTTCAAGGCCGTGGCTATCCAGATGGGCGTGGCGGTGGGATTGTAAATCCGCTTGCTGTCCATACTGAAAACGAGCTGACGGTAGGCAAGGCAATAGGAAACGATTTCCTCCAAGCCGCCGTAAAAGACGCTGTCCTTACCGCCCACCTTCTCAAAGGCCTGCTCTATCACCGACCAGTTGTCATTGTTAACGAACTCATAGCTGTGACCCCAGAGGCAGAAAATGCGCGGAATGGTGGCATAGCGCGGCTCGGCCAAAAAGGCGTCTATCAAATCAAACAGGCGCTTATCGTTGTGATGACAGGTGGGATTGAATTCCAAAAAGTCCTCCGGCACCAAAAAGCTGCCCGTGCTGTTGACGGTTCTTGCGTATATAATTCCCGAAAGGCGCAAGGCCTCCAAGGTTTCTTTTTTGTAGCTGCCGTTGGCAAAGGCGTGACCGCGAATGATGCGGCCAAAGGTTTTCTCCAAGCCCTCTCGGTCTCTGACCACGTCATAAATGGCAGAGGCGGTGGGCAGGTCTCGATAAAAGGGATGCGTTGCACCGTGGGTAGCAACCTCGAAATCCTTATAATGCTCGGCAAGCTGGGCAAGGGACATTCTGTGGGTGGGCTTTTCCGAAACGTCAATATCCTCGTCTGCCGTCACACAGTAGTTGAGGTTAAAGGTGCCGCGAATACCGTACCTCCGCATCAGCTCCATCAGGTGCAAATCCCCGCCCACGCCATCGTCATAGCTGATGGTGAAGGCGCGACTTTTTCCGCCGGGAAAACGCATAAAACGATAGGTTGTTTCGTGCATATCCAGTCTCCTTTATCGGTTCTTTTTTATTTTGTCAGGTCGGCAACGGTGATGGCGGCAAAGGCAATCAAGCTCTCGGGCTTTATTTGCAGCTGTAAGCCACGCATTCCGCCGCTGACGAAGATTTCATCAAAAAGCAGGGCGGTTTCGTCTATATAGGTGGGAAACTTCTTTTTCATTCCCACAGGGGAGCAGCCGCCTCTGATATAGCCCGTCACCGAAAGAAGCTCCTTCATGGGAAGCATCTCGATTTTCTTTTCTCCCGTGAGAGAGGCGCATTTTTTCAAATCCAGCTCCTCTCCCGAGGGAATACAAAAGACGTAATAATTCTTCTCGGCGTGGGCCACCAGGGTTTTGAACATGGTGTCCTTATCAATGCCGAGGCTTTCGGCAATATGAACGCCCGAAAGGTCGCTCTCGTCCACCTCGTACTCCCTGGTTTCAAAGGAAACGCCTGCCGCCTTTAAAAGCCGAACCGCATTGGTAACTGCCATATTCTCACCCCTCTCTTTCTTGCATTATAGCACGGCCTTTGCCGTTTTTCAACCGTTCCCACCGTTTTTTCTGATTTTTTATTCGCTCTGCGAAGGAAAGGAGTCTTATGAAGCCATCTTCCTATATGCGCCCGTTGAAATCGGCGTCCTTTTATCTGCTTTTGGTCTTGCTTGGTATGTGCCTTGGCGGTCTTTTGCCCAATGACTCCCTTCTCACCTTGGCGCTTTCCGAGCTTCCTATACTTTTCTTCATGCTCCTTCCCGTTTTGGTAGAGCGCAAAAGAGGGCTTCCCCTGCCCAAAAAGCCAAGCAATTTTCTTTTCGTTTTGCCCCTGTTTTTTCTTTTGCCCCTGCTTTCGCTTCTGATTGCGGCGCTTTGGAGCAGGATTGTGCCGCCTTCCCCCACAGATACCTCTCTCCCCCTTTGGTTTTCGGTCATTTTTTCTGCCCTTTTACCCGCCCTTTTTGAAGAGCTCTTCTTTCGGCATTACCTCCTTTTCTCTCTGGGCGAAGAGAGCAGCTATGGCGGCGCCGTTTTGCTGTCCGCCTTGCTCTTTGCCCTGCTTCACGCCGATTTTTATCAAATGCCCTACGCGTTTGCCGCAGGACTTCTGCTTGGCGCGGCGGCGGTGGCAAGCGGCTCCTTCGTTTTGCCCTTT
>JAZRFK010000057.1:0-3332 GCA_045661325.1 Eubacteriales bacterium
CAAAGAAACAAAGGATATAAAAGAGCTTGGCACACTTGACGTGGCGAGTAAAAAGGAAAACGGAATACAGGTTTTAACGATAATCGGGCAAATAGAAGGGCATTACATCAGCGACCAATCGCAAAAAACGACGAAATACGAGCATCTCATTCCGCTTCTTGTCGCAATGGAGCAGAGCGATGAGGTCAAAGGGATACTTATCATTCTCAACACGATGGGAGGCGATGTTGAGGCAGGGCTCGGCATCGCGGAAATGATTGCTTCGATGAGCAAGCCCACGGTGTCTCTGGTTATAGGTGGATCTCATTCGATCGGCGTTCCTCTCGCCGTGTCTGCCAAGCGCTCGTTTATCGTGCCCAGCGCAACAATGACTCTCCACCCTGTCCGCGTTAATGGACTCGTTGTGGGCGCGCCACAAACCTATAACTATTTTGCCGATATGCAAAAACGGATTGTGGATTTTATCTGCCGCAACTCACGGGCGACAGCCGACTCAATCAACAAAATGATGATGCGCCCGGATATGCTCGCAACCGACGTGGGTACGGTGCTTGACGGCAAGGAAGCCACCACCTGCGGACTAATCGACCGCGTCGGCGGACTTTCAGACGCCCTCGAAGAACTTAAAGAGATGATAAATAACGAGTAAATTGGGATTTATCGAGTAGTTTATGGAAATTGAAAATAAGCCTCCCTTGTGTAAAGGGAGGTGTCACGAAGTGACGGAGGGATTGGCAATACAAGGAAAAACAATCCCCCACCCGACTTCGTCGGGACACTTCGTGCCAGCCCTTTTGTCTGCTCCGCAGACATTTCCCCACACTGTGGGGAATCACCCATTACACAAAGGGGCCTTTGATTAGTTTGCTCTAAACACACCGATAAATCAAAATTTGAAAAGCAAAAAAGTCAACTCGCTTGGAGTTGACCTTTTTCGTTTTTAGGTTTAATTTTTCTTTTTCTTCTTATTTTCACCCAAATCTGTATGGGGATTGGGTGTTGCATGGACTTTTGAATCGGTGGCGAGGGACTCGTCGGGGACATTCCAATCGAGTGCATGGAGGGATGGGCCTGGATTTCTTGGGATGTTGAGCTGATTTGCGTCGTCAAGGGCAGGATTTATGGGTGTTGGCGCGAGTGATTCAGGAATCTTTATGTCTTGAAACATCAGGTCGGGGATTTTAGGATATTTTCTTGGCACTTTACTTTCGTTCTTCATATTTTCTCCTTGATATTGGATTTCTTGAAATTAACTTTCCCAAAAATCAAGGAACTATTACAAAAAATGCTTTAGTAAATATTGTCTTTAAGAAAAGCAGGAAAAATCATTTGATTTTTCCTGCTTTTGAACTTATATGATTTTAGCCAATTCTTCAATGTCCTCTTTTGTGGTTTCAAAGGACGTTGCAAAGCGGACTACAGTTCTGCCGTCGGGCAGACGCTCCCAAAAACCAAAACGGCATTTTTGAGAGATTCTCTCCATTTGCTCGTCATTGAGGATCACAAACTGCTGATTTGTGGGTGAATCAAGGAAAAATTCGTAGCCGCGCGACGCGAAAAGCTTCTTCAAGTCCTCTGCCCTGTCAATTGCATTTTTACTTATTTCAAAATAGAGTCCATCTTCAAAAAGCGCCTCAAACTGAACGCCCAAAAGTCTTCCCTTGGCAAGCATTGCTCCGTGCTGCTTTGTCTGTGAGAGGAAGCGCTCGGGGGCTTCACCCTTGGCAAATACTACCGCCTCTCCGCAAAGTGCACCAACCTTTGTTCCACCGATATAAAATACGTGGCAAAGCTCTGCAATATCGTGGAGGGTTACATCGGTTTCGTTACTTGCAAGTCCGTAACCAAGTCGCGCGCCGTCAAGAAAGAGCTTCATTCCGTATTTGTCACAAAGAGAACGAAGATTTTTCAGTTCGTCCTTTGAATAAAGCGTACCGTATTCGGTGGGGTGAGAGACGTATATCATTTTAGGAACGACCATCATTGAATTATTTTCGTCACCGTAGAACCCCTCAAGATATGAAGAAACAGTCTTTGGATCAAGCTTTCCCTCGCTTTGAGGAAGCTCGATAACCTTATGTCCCGTGAATTCGATGGCACCGACCTCGTGAAGAGCGATATGCCCTGTTTGTGCAGATATTACCGCCTCAAAGCTTTTGAGCATTGTGGAAATGACAACTTGGTTTGCCTGTGTTCCTCCCGTGAGGAAAAACACCTCGCTGTCTGGTTTTCCACAAGCGTTTTTTATTAGATTTTTCGCATTTTGGGTATGGATGTCATTGCCGTAGCCCGACATTACCTCGCTGTTTGTTTTTATAAGCGCCTCGAGTACCTTTTCGTGTGCGCCAAGTATGTAATCGCTTTCGAATGAGAGCATTATTTTACCTCTTTCGTTTAGTTTGTATTTTGAATTTTAATTTATGAGCTAGTTAGTTTATGTTGGGCCGCTCACGACGGAAACCCCAAAAGCTCAACTCCTCTCGCTTCGGGAAAACCCTAAGCCGCTTGGACTCCGCTTTTGAAAAAGCGGGCAAAACGATCGATTGGTTTGTGCTAACAATATGTCTGCAACCTATAGTAGCAAATTACAGGTTTTTATTCGCGCGCGAATGAAACCATTGGCACGAGTGCTTCCAAAATCGAGTGCCGTAATTTGCGCGGAGTCTGTGGAATTAGTACAAACCGCGCGCGTCCGTCGCTTTGCTCCGAGGTCCTTCGCTTCGCTCGAGGATGACGCGCGAGTACGGCTATTGAGCAAAGCTTTTTTAAAAGCTTTTTGCGAGCTTTTTCTCGAAAAAGCGAAAATCCAATTTAAACTAACTTTTCACCTATAGTCCCCAATTTACCCCCAATATTTTTTATCGAGTGAACGGAGTTGAATTGCCTCGGCAATATGCTGAGCTTGAATAATATCACTCTTATCAAGATCGGCAATTGTTCTTGCTACGCGAAGAACTCTGTCGTAGCCACGCGCCGATAAGCCGAGGTTGTCATATGCGGTTTGCAAAATTATCTTTGCGGTGTCGTCAAGCGGACAAAATTCCCTTATTTGTGAAGAGTCGAGATTGGAATTTGGCTTTGCCTTTTGTCCCGCCTTGGTCATTCGCGCATAGGCAAATTCTCGTGCCTCGGTAACGCGCTCTCTGATAACTTCACTTTTCTCTCCGTCGTCATTATTGGACGAAATCTCTACGTAGGAAAGTGAGGGAAGCTCGATTTGAATGTCAATTCTGTCGAGCATGGGGCCGCTGATTTTTGAAATGTATCTTTTAACATCGTCGGGCTTGCAGGTGCATTCCTTTGTTGGGTGACCAAAATATCCGCAACGGCAG
>JAZRFK010000058.1:0-42834 GCA_045661325.1 Eubacteriales bacterium
TGCCTTCGTGAACTTTACCTTGACCGATTGCGAGGATAAGCTCCGTATCTATACCACCCGTCCCGACACCCTCTTTGGCGTTACCTTTATGGTTATCGCGCCCGAGCATCCCTTGATTGAAAAATACAGCGATAAAATCGCAAATATGGATGCGCTTACCGCATATAAGGATGAGTGTGCCAAGAAGACCGAGTTTGAAAGAACCCAGCTTGTCAAGGAAAAAACGGGTGTTCGCATTGAGGGCATTCGTGCCATCAACCCCCTGAATAATAAGGAAATTCCGATTTACATTTCCGACTACGTTATGATGGGCTACGGAACGGGTGCTATCATGGCCGTTCCCGCGCACGATGAGCGTGACTATGACTTTGCCAAGAAGTTCGGCATTGATATTATCCCTGTTATAAAGGGCGGTAATATGGATGAGGGCGCATACACGGGAGATGGCGAAATGATGAACTCCGCCTTCTTGGACGGTATGACGAACAAGAAGGATTCCATTGCTAAGGTTATTGCCTACTTAGAAGAAAAGGGAATTGGCGAAGCGGGCGTACAGTACAAGATGAAGGACTGGGCCTTTAACCGTCAGAGATACTGGGGCGAGCCCATTCCGATTGTATACTGCGATGATTGCGGTATGGTTGCTGTTCCTTATGAGGAGCTTCCTTTGCGCTTGCCCAAAATGCAGGACTTCAAGCCCGGCGAGGGTGGCGAGAGCCCCTTGGCTGCATTGACGGACTTTGTCAACTGCTCCTGCCCCAAGTGCGGAAAGCCCGCGCGCAGAGAAACGGATACGATGCCTCAGTGGGCAGGCTCCTCTTGGTACTTCCTGCGTTACATCGATCCCTCCAATGACAGCGCCTTGGCAAGTGCTGAGAAGCTGAACTATTGGATGCCGGTTGACTGGTACAACGGCGGTATGGAGCACGTTACCCGTCATATGATCTATTCTCGCTTCTGGCACAAGTTCCTTTATGACATCGGGGCCGTTCCCTGTGATGAGCCGTATGCCAAGAGAACGGCGCAGGGCTTGATTCTGGGAACCGATGGCGAAAAGATGAGTAAGTCTCGCGGAAACGTTATCGATCCCAACGTTGTTGTGGACGAATACGGTGCCGACGTTTTGCGTCTTTACATTCTGTTCATGGGTGAATATGAAAAGGCGGCTCCCTGGTCCGAAAACGGCGTAAAGGGCTGCAAGCGTTTCTTGGAGCGCGCTGCCGCTTTGACGGATATGGTAAAGAATGGGGAAGGAAAGCTGACCTCTGCTACGCATAAGCTTATCAAAAAGGTTTCCTCCGATATTGAGGCAATGAAGTTCAATACCGCCATTGCCGCAATGATGGGATACTTGAACGAGGTTGCTGAGGCAGGCTCTATCACCGAGGAGGAGCTTTTGGCCTTCGTTCGCCTGCTTTCTCCCTTCGCGCCTCACTTGGCAGAGGAAATGTGGGCCGCTATGGGCCAGCAGGGCTTCTGCTCTATGGCTGAATGGCCCTCCTATGATGAGGCAAAGACGGTAGATAGCACGGTTGAGATGGCGGTGCAGGTAAACGGTAAGCTTCGCGCAACCATCGTTCTGCCTATGAATACCGATAAGGATGCGGCCCTTGCCGCCGCCAAGGCAGACGCGCGCATTGCCGCGCTCCTTGACGGAAAGACCATCGTGAAGGAAATCGTGGTGCCCAATCGTATCGTGAACATCGTTGTTCGCTAAAAGCGGCAAAAAGTCAGATAAAATCTGAAAAAAACCGCAAAAATCTTTGTTTATCTATTGACAAACTCGGTTTGTCGTGCTATTATAGTAATAACGCTTATAGTGGGGTATAAGTGTCGGCGCGTGCGTTGACCCCCCAAGGTAGCGAATTTTTGAGAAAGTGAGGTGCTTTTCGTGTTTGCAGTTATCGAAACGGGTGGAAAGCAGTACAAGGTAAGCGAGGGTGACGTAATCTTCATTGAGAAGCTCAATGTTGAGGATGGATCCGAGTATACCTTTGACAAGGTTTTGGCTGTTGGAGCAGACGAATTTAAGGTTGGTGCTCCCTATGTTGACGGTGCTTCCGTTAGCGCAACGGTAGTAGAATCCGGCCGTGGCAAAAAGATCTACGTCTTCAAGTACAAGGCAAAGAAGAATGAGAAGAAGAAGATCGGCCACAGACAGAACTACTCCAAGGTTCAGATCAACAAAATCGTAGGTTGATTTTATGACTCGCATTACTTTTTTTAAGTCCAACGGCGTATTTTACGGATTTCAGGAAACGGGGCACACTGGCTATGCCGACGAAGGGAACGACGTTTTGTGTGCGGCGATTTCTGCGATGACCATGCTTCTCATTAACGCCATTATGGTGGCCTATGAATCTGATGCGGATTACACCATTGATGAGGAGACCACGGATATTACCCTGGTTGCCAAGAGTGCCTTGGAGGCCTATGAGAAGGACGAAAAGAAGCGGTATGCTATTTCTGGACTGATTATGGCTTATTACTATCAGCTGAACGACTTGACGGAGGAATATTACGATTTTCTGTCCGTTGAGGCCATTGAAAAGCCGATAGAGGAATAAGCGCCCAAATTTATACGGAGGTTAACACAATGCTGAAACTCAGTTTGCAATTTTTTGCACATAAAAAAGGTGTAGGTTCTACCAAGAACGGCCGTGACAGCGAATCCAAGCGCCTTGGCGTGAAGAAAGCTGACGGAGCTTACGTTCTGGCAGGCAACATTATCGTAAGACAGCGCGGAACCAAGATTCGTCCCGGACAGAATGTTGGTATTGGCTCTGATGATACGCTGTTCGCTCTTATCGACGGCAAGGTCAAGTTTGGCTATGCCGCTAAGGGTAAGAAGTGCGTAAACGTTGAAGCGCTTGATTAAAACATTCATAAAAAAGAGTAGATAATTCTGCTCTTTTTTCGTATTTATTCCCATTTAAGCGGCGCTTTGACTTCTTTTGTCAATGAAAAGCACCGTAAAAAACTGGCAAGGGCAACCAAAACCGTTGCCCTTAGCCATCATCTTGACCAAGAAAGGAAGCTTTCACAGAAAGCGTGGACAAAGAAATGACGTTGGTTGTACTTGCAGCCGGTATGGGCTCCCGTTACGGCGGATTGAAGCAGCTTGATCCCGTTGGACAAAATGGAGAATTTATCATCGACTTTTCCGTATTCGATGCGATTCGCGCAGGATACGATAAGGTTGTCTTTATCATCAAAAGAGAGAACTATGACCTGTTCCGTTCCACCATCGGACAGCGTTTGGAAAAAAATATTGAGGTAGCGTATGCCTTCCAGGAGCTTTCCCAGGAGGAAGAGGCTCTTGTTCCCGCAGAGCGCACCAAGCCTTTGGGAACCGCGCATGCTTTGCTTTGCGCCCGTCCTTATGTACAAGGCGCGTTTTCCGTTATCAATGCGGACGATTATTACGGTTCCGAGGCATTCCGCCTTGCTGCCGAGTATTTAAATGCGAATAATCAAAAGGATAACTCTCATTTCTGTATGGTTGGCTATAAGCTTGCCAATACCTTGACCGAAAACGGTACCGTTTCCCGCGGTATTTGCGTAGCCGATGAGGCAGGTATGCTTGCTTCCATCACCGAGCGCACGAAAATTCGCAAGGCGGGCGCTGATGCAGAATATACTGAGGGTGATGACAAATGGGTTGCCTTGAAGGGTGATTCCATTGCCTCGATGAACTTCTTTGGCTTTACCGATAAGATTTTTGAATATGCAGAGCGTGGCTTTGACGCCTTCCTGCGTAATCCCGCAACCAATCTTTTGAAGGATGAATACTATTTGCCTACCGTTGCCAGCGAGGCTTTGGCATCCGGTGAGTGCGATATGCGCGTTCTTGTAACCGAGGATAGCTGGCTTGGCGTTACCTACCGCGAAGACAGACCCAAGGTAGTAGCAGGCTTGCAGGAAATGTGCGAGAAGGGCGTATACCCCAAGAGCGGCCTCTGGAACTAAGAAAAGGAGAAAACGAATGTCGATTTTGGTAACCGGCGGAACCGGTTTTATTGGATCTCATACTTGTGTGGAGCTTTTGAATGCAGGGAAGGATGTTGTCATTGTTGACAACCTTTCCAACAGTAAGCTGTGTGTATTGGACAGAGTAGAAACTATCACGGGTAAACGTCCCACGTTCTACAAGGTGGATTTGTTGGATTATGACGCTTTGGACGCTGTTTTTGCGGCTCACAAGGACATTGAATCCGTCATTCACTTTGCAGGCTTAAAGGCAGTCGGTGAATCCGTGCAGAAGCCTCTTTGGTATTATCACAACAACCTGACGGGGACCTTTAATCTTCTTTCCCTGATGCAGAAGTACGGTGTTAACCGAATCGTGTTCAGCTCCTCTGCCACCGTTTACGGTGTGCCCGAGTCTGTTCCGATTTCTGAGGATTTCCCCCTTTCCACCACCAATCCTTACGGCGAAACCAAGCTGATGATAGAGCGTATTTTGAAGGATGCTTGCTATGCAAACTCTGCGCTCTCTGCCTGCGTTTTGCGTTATTTCAATCCCATCGGCGCGCACGAAAGCGGCTTGATTGGCGAGGACCCTTGCGGCATTCCCAACAATCTGCTTCCTTATATCTCTAAGGTTGCGGCAGGCAAGCTGGATTATCTGCGCGTGTTCGGTAACGATTACGATACCAAGGACGGAACGGGTGTTCGTGACTATATTCACGTTGTGGACTTGGCCTTGGCACATCTTTGCGCCTTGGAGCGTACGGGCAAAACCACGGGCATTGAATACTACAACATCGGTACGGGTAACGGCTATTCCGTTCTTGAAATGATTGCGGCCTTTGAAAAGGCTTGGGGCGGCCCCGTTGCTTATCAGATTGCTGCCAGAAGAGAAGGCGACGTTGCAGAGTGCTACGCGGATCCCTCCTTGGCCTACAAAATGCTTTCTTGGCGTGCAGAGCGTGACCTTACCAAGATGTGCGAGGACGCTGCCAGATGGCAGAAAATGAATCCCGAAGGATACCCCAAGGATTAAGACTTCGTTTGAAGGGAAAAACAAATGATACAAGAAATTGCAAGCAAAGAGGCATTCATCTGCGATATGGATGGTGTTATCTATCACGGTAACAAGATAATTCCTCACGTAGAGGAGTTCGTGTCTTGGCTCTTGAAGGAGGATAAGAAATTCCTTTTCCTGACCAATAGCTCGGAGCGCTCTCCCAAGGAGCTGGCGCAAAAGCTGGCGCGTATGGGCTTGCACGTTTCGGAGGAGCATTTCTATACCAGCGCTTTGGCGACTGCATCCTTTTTGCAAAGTCAATGTCCCGGCGGCTCTGTGTACGTCATTGGTGAGCCCGGTCTCTTTAATGCCTTGTATGAAGCAGGCTTTTCTATGAACGATTGCGATCCCGATTACGTTGTTTTTGGCGAAACCCGCGGATTGAGCTACGAGAAGATTGAAAAGGCGGTCAAGCTGGTGCAAAACGGTGCCAAGCTCATTGGCACAAACCCTGACCTGACCTCTCCCGCAGAAACGGGCATTATCCCTGCTTGCCGCGCGATGATTTCTCCCATTGAGATGACAACGGGGAAGCAGGCCTATTTCGTTGGTAAGCCCAATCCCTTGATGATGCGTCACGGCTTGAAGAAGCTGGATGCCCATCGGCGCGATGCCGTCATTATCGGTGACAGAATGGATACCGATATTATCGCGGGCATTGAGTCCGAGCTTGATACCGTTTTGGTTCTTTCGGGCTGCACAACCAGGGAAATGCTTTCGCAGTATCCTTATCGCCCCAAGTTCGTTTTGGATGACGTTGGGGACATCATAACGAAAAATTCCGCTTTATAAGCAATATTAAAAATCCCACCTCTTGCGCCTCCCCTACGGAGAGTAGCAAAAGGTGGGATTTTTTGTTTTTGGCATCATAGAAATCAAAGGCGGTGTAGGATGAAATATCGCTTTACAGCTCCTTTAAGATTTCAATAACAACCCGTATGCCAATTTCAAGTCCGAGGCGAAGAGAGTCTTTTTCTATCCATTCCTCGCGCGTATGGCAGCCGCCGCCGTTAAAAACACCAAGGCATATAGCGGGAATCCCCAGAGAAAGCGGGATATTGCAGTCCGTAGAGCCGGATTTTACTTTGACGGAAACCTTGGTAACCTCTTCAATAATGGGGCGACAAATCTCGGTAAGTCTTTCTACCCTTGAAAAATCAATTTCGGGAGACATACAGGGGCGGCAACCAACACGGTTTACGTATAGCGCAACGCCCTCTTGCCTTGCTTTTTCAAAAACGCTCTCGAACAGCAATTCCATTTGAGAAAGGCAGGCTTCGTTGTCCGAGCGATATTCGCAGAGCATTTTGGCGCTTTGTGCAATCGTGTTCACAGAGGTACCGCCGATAATTGTGCCGACGTTATAGGTGGTTTTGCTGTTTTGAAGCTCTGGAACCTCAATGGCATACAAATCGTTTATAATTTTCGCCAGCTGCGCGATGGCGTTCTGATTGCCGAAGTTGCCGTAGGAGTGACCGCCTTCGGTGCGAACCTCGACCTCGTACCGATGAGAACCCACGCTAACGTTGGCGATTTTTGAAAAAACAGAGTCGAAGGACACAAATTGCGCTATCCTGCCTTCGTAATCACGGAAAATCTGCCTCGTTCCCTTGAGATTGCCAAGCCCTTCTTCACAGGAATTGCAAACGAATAGGACGCCCTTGGGCGCGCACAAGTTGTTTTCTACAAAGTATTTGGCAACATAGAGCAAAACCGTAAGGCTGGCCGTGTCGTCTCCAACGCCCGGAGAATAAAGCTTGTCGCCGTCATCAATAAACGGCATCGGTTCTAAGTCGGGAAAAACGGTATCTGTATGTGCCACGAAAACGGTAATCTCGTTGCTTCCTTGGCAATGAATAGGGAAAACAACATTTGTCGCCTCGTCAATATAGACACCCTCTGCACCGATTGCTTCAAGCCATCTTTTGCAGTATGCCGCCCGCTTTTCCTCGTGGTGTGAGGGGGCAGGAATGGCGCAAAGCTCCTTGAGAGTTTGAAGCATAGCCGCTTCGTTCTTCTGAATAAAGTTGTGCATATAGAAAGCCTTTCGCGTTTTTTAGCCGATATTTACACCTTGTCCTTGGCAAAGCGCCGCACCTTGTAGCTTTGGCAACTTCGCTACCTGTAAAAATTATAGCACAAAATATTTGCTTTTTCAACGCTCGAAATTAAAATGCAAAGAAGATTAGGCAAAATTTAATTGGTTTTTGGCGCAGAGTTTTCCACGTGTAGCCGTCAAAATCCTGCACAAAATAAAAAGCAGAAAGAAAAACGTCTTTTGCTTTTATAAGGAGATTTGTTATGAGGAGAACGGCTTTCTTCCTTTCGATATGCATACTCATTGCCGCCTGCTGCGCCTTTCATTGCGGTGCGGCGGAAGGGTATGGATGGTATGTCAGACGGGAAAAGGAGCATAAACAGCCAATGCTTGCAAAGGATTTGGCTTGGATAGAGAAATATGACGCCTATTATCTTGACAAAAGAGTTTCTTCGGAGGACGAGAACAAGGTCATCTATCTTACCTTCGATGTGGGTTACGAAAATGGCAACGTGTCGAAAATTTTAGATGTCTTAAAAAAAGAAAACGTGACGGGCGCCTTTTTCGTTCTTTCCAACGTGCTCAAAAGAGAGGGCGAGCTGGTGAAACGAATGGGCGAAGAAGGGCATCTGGTTTGTAACCACACCGCGCATCACAAGGATAATACCAGAATTGACGAAGAGACCTTGAAAAAGGAAATTGTGACCTTGGAGGATGAATACCTTGCTTTGACGGGCAAAGAGCTTGCGCGCTATTATCGCGCGCCTGAGGGCAGGTTTACAGAGGCTTCCTTGAAAACCGTCTCGGATATGGGCTATAAAACGATATTCTGGAGCTTTGCCTATATGGATTGGGATAATAACAGGCAACCCTCGCCAGAGGCCGCAAAGGAGAAAATTCTCTCTAATATGCACAACGGTGCGGTGATTTTATTGCACCCCACCTCTGCTGTAAATGCCGAAATTTTAGGCAGCGTGATACAGACTCTGAAATGCCAAGGCTATCGCTTTGGAACGCTACACGAGTTAACCCAAAAGGCAAGATAAGGATAGGAGGGCCGTATGAAATGAGAAGAACTTGTTTTTTCTGCTTGGCCCTCCTTTTCTCTCTCTGTTTTGCACTTGACGCTTCGGCGGCCACGGAAGAAAGAACCTTTTATCACGGAAGCAGGGAAGAAAAGAAAATTGCTTTAACCTTCGATGATGGACCGCATCCCAGGTATACGAAGGAAATTTTGCGGGTTTTGGATAAGTACGGTGTGACGGCAACCTTTTTCGTTCTCGGCGAGAACGTGGAAATTTATTCAGAGGCCGCCCGCTTGCTCTTTCTGTCGGGAAATGAGATAGGAATCCATACCTATTCTCATCCCCATATGCTGCAAATCGGCGCAGAGGCCTTGAAGGAGGAAATCGAAAAAACGGAGGCGGCCATTTTCTCGCTCGGTGGAGAGGCCTCGCGTATTTTCCGACCGCCACAAGGTAAAAAAAGCGCCGAGCAAGCGGCGCTTTTGGAGGAAATGGGGTATCAGACGGTGCTTTGGAGTATAGATACACGGGATTGGGCGCATAACTCTCCGTCTTGTATTTGCCAAGCCGTTCTTTCGGGAGTTAAGGGCGGCGACATTCTTTTGTTTCACGATTTTGTCATTTCGCCCAATACAACGATAACCGCCTTAGAGCAGTTGATTCCTCAACTGCAAAAAAGCGGTCATCAATTTGTGACAATTTCAGAGCTTTTACAGCTTTAAGCGTCGGCAGGCTCTTTGTCTTCGCCGTCGGTGCCTTCCTCTGCTTCATCGTGGTAAGGATCAATCATAAGCTCCTTAATCTTGAAGTAAGCTGCGTAGGCCGCCATGTAGGCGCAGTTGGAGAAGAGGAATACCAAGGGAAGCACGATAGCAAGTCCCATAAATATGCCCGAATACGCCAAAACGAGCAGCAAGAAGCAAAGAATGAGAACACCGATAATTGCCAACAGATTGCGCTTGAAGCCCACGATGGCAAAAATCAGAGAGTTTTTCAGAATTTTACGGATGGACAAATCAAAGGTAACCATCTGGATATAGATATAAAAGCGCATAACCAAATAGATAATACCGATGAATATGTTTGCCCAGAAAAGCATTCCATTCAAAAAGCCGCTATATTGACTCAGAATAACAACGTTAATCGGGAAAAGGGCGATTAAAGCGAGGTCAAGAATACCGAAGGGGAAGGCCTGCTTGAAATTGCGCTTAACGGCATACCAGAAGTCGCTCATCAAAAAGATGGGGTCGCCCTTTACCATATTTCTCAAAATGTAGGTGGTGCCCACGTTGACAAGACCCCAGGTGAAAAAAACGAGGAATCCAAGCCCTATAAATACGTAGGCCCAGGGCTGAAAGGCAGAGGCAGGAGAGTGCGCGCCGAGAATGCCGTTCAGGGCTAAAAGCGGTGCGGAAAAGCCGTTTTGTGTGACAAGACCTTGAAAAACAGAGAACACATCTTTGGAAGGGGTCACAAAATCAAAATTGAAAATACCGCTTAAACCAAGGACAAGAAAGAGCAAAGGGAAGTTCCCCAAAACCATCAAAATGTTGACGGAAAGGAGTCTGCCGAAGTCTCTCTTGTAGAGAATAAAAAACTTTTTTAGGTTGGGGGGGAGGTTGGCTTCCTCTTTGGTAACCCCTTTTCCTTCGCGTTGTGAATCAAAAAGCTTGAACCGCTTTTTTTTCTTTTTTTCTTCTTCCATGGCGTTCTTTCCGTGCGGAAAGCTCCTTTCAGTTATTTTTTTCTTTGCCGCTTAAAATTTTTTTTGATTTTTTGGAAAAAAACGCGGAAAAATCAAAAAAGTCTTGACAAAGGTATTCTTCTTATGTATAATATATATGTTATATTCTGAAATGCGAGGGGAGGGACAAAAGATGGCTGAAATCAGAGTCAAGGAAAACGAGTCTTTGGATAGCGCACTGCGCCGCTTTAAGCGTCAATGCGTAAAATCGGGTGTATTGACCGAACTTCGCAAAAGAGAGCATTACGAAAAACCCAGCGTAAAGCGTAAGAAGAAATCCGAAGCTGCAAGAAAGCGCAAGTATAAGTAATGAAAAAGCAGGGAGTTGTGAAAGCAACTCCCGCTTTTTTTTGTTTTACGCGATTTGAGCGTCAGCCAGTCCCTTTACGTAATCTGCCGTGATGGTAACGCGAGAGACGCCCTCACGGGAGGGAATATCGTACATCAGGGGCATCATAATCCCCTCTAAAATGGAGCGCAGACCGCGCGCACCGATTTCTCTCTCCATAGCCAACTTGGCAATGGCCGCAAGCGCCTCGTCCTCGAACACGAGCTCAACGCCGTCAATATCGAACAGCTTGGCGTACTGCTTGGACAGAGAGTTCTTGGGCTCCTTCAAAATGCGAACGAGCGCTTCCTCGTCCAGATTCTCCAAGGCAACCATAACGGGCAAACGGCCAACAAGCTCGGGAATCAAGCCGTATTTGATAATGTCGTGCGCGTTTACGTTCGCGTAGCAACCCTTTTGGAGCTTTTCCTTCTTACTGCGAATCTCTCCGCCAAAGCCGATGGTTTGGTTGCCGCGTCTTTGCTCGATGATGTCGGAAAGACCGTCAAAGGCGCCGCCGCAGATGAAGAGAATGTTCTCGGTGTTGATTTGGATAAATTCCTGGTTGGGATGCTTTCTGCCGCCCTGGGGAGGAACGTTGGAAACGGTGCCCTCCAAAATCTTCAAAAGAGCCTGCTGCACACCCTCGCCCGAAACGTCGCGAGTGATGGAGCGGTTCTCACCGCGGCGGGAAATCTTATCAATTTCGTCGATATAAATGATGCCCTTTTCCGCCAGCTCAACATTATAGTCGGCAGCTTGAATTAAGCGCAGAAGAATGTTCTCAACGTCTTCTCCAACGTAGCCGGCCTCGGTCAAGGTGGTGGCATCCGCAATAGCGAAGGGAACCTTTAAGGCCTTGGCGAGCGTTTGGGCAAGGTAGGTCTTTCCAACACCCGTGGGGCCCAAAAGCAAAACGTTGCTTTTTTGGATTTCAACGGCGTCCTCGGCCTTCGCATCTGCGTTGGCCTCTTTCTTTTTGGAGGACTTCTTGTCCAAGGAAAGAATGCGCTTATAATGGTTATAAACCGCAACGGACAAAACGCGCTTGGCATCGTCCTGTCCGATGACGAATTCATCAAGGGTCTCTTTGATTTTTTGAGGGCGGGGAAGCGTCTCGTAGGATAACTCGCCCGTTTCTAAGGGAGAGGACGCGGCGCGTTCCTCTTGAACGTATTCCTCAATAATGTGCTGACAGGCGTCCACACATTCATTACAAATGCAAACTCCGGAGGGGGAGGGGATCAAAAACTCAATACTGCTTTCATCCCTTCCGCAGAAGGCGCATTTTAACGTATGAGTAGGGTTTTTTGCCATAAATTTGCCTTACCTTTCTTGTGAACGCTTTGCTCAGGGTCTGTGTGCGATTACCTTGTCAATCAAGCCGTATTCTGCGGCAACCTCTGCGGTCATAAAGTTGTCTCTTTCGGTGTCAAGGCGAATGGTCTCAATGGACTTGCCCGTGTTTTCGGCCAGAATAGCGTTCAGCTTTTCGCGGGTTCTCAAAATATGCTCCGCGTGAATCTTGATGTCGCTGGCCTGTCCCTGCATACCGCCCAAGGGCTGATGAATCATAATTTCGCTATTGGGCAGGGCTAAACGCTTGCCCTTAGTGCCTGCGGAAAGCAGGAAAGCACCCATGCTTGCGGCCATACCGATGCAAATGGTAGACACGTCGCACTTAATAAAGTTCATCGTGTCATAGATGGCAAAGCCTGCGGAAACAGAGCCACCGGGGCTGTTGATATAAAAATAAATGTCTTTGTCGGGATCCTGTGCCTCTAAGAAAAGCATCTGTGCAACCACCAAAGAAGCGGTTGCGTCATTGACTTCATCAGAGAGAATAACGATACGGTCGTTCAAAAGGCGAGAAAAAATATCATAAGCGCGCTCGCCTCTGCTGGTTTGTTCGATGACGGTAGGAACAAGTGGCATAACGGTATCTCCTTTTTGTTTTTGATAAAAACCGCGTGCTCCCCGAGAAGAAAGCACGCAGTGTCTTTTATTTAAGCGGCAGTAACGACTGCTTTTTCTTTCACAAGGTCCATAGCGGCCTTAACCTTCAAGTCCTCGGCCAAATCCTTTTCGTCAATCATGGCCTTAACCTGATCTACGGGTACATTATATGCCTCGGAAATGCGTTTGTATTCATCCTCGATTGCCTCGGCGCTTGCAGTCAAGTTCTCCAAAGCGGCAATCTTTTCGAGGGTCAGGCGAACCTTAACCTGCTTTTCAGCGCGAGGACGCATCTGGGCGCGGATCATATCCAAATCCATACCGCAGTACTTGCAGTAGGTAGAAAGGTCAAGACCCTGCATTCTCAGGTTGTTGTCAAAGTCGCGCAAAGAGTTTTCGGTTTCCATTTCGAACATAATCTCGGGAATGTCAGCCTGCATTCTTTCAAGCAGAGCGTCCACGAGCTTGTCCTCAACCTCGTTCTCCATCTCCTTGTTGTAGCGCTCCTGAAGCTTTGCCTGAATGTCAGCCTTGTAAGCGTCAAGCGTATCAAACTCGGAAACATCCTTAGCAAATTCATCGTCCAGAGCAACAAGCTCGGTAGCCTTGATTTCCTTCAAGGTAACAGAGAATACGGCGGCCTTGCCTGCCAAATCGGTTGCGTGATAATCCTCGGGGAAGGAAACGTTAACATCGAAGGTCTCGCCAATGCTCTTGCCAACGATTTGATCCTCAAAGCCGGGGATAAAGGCACCGCTGCCGAGCTTCAGGTTGTGGTCATTTGCGCTGCCACCCTCGAAGGCTACGCCATCGATAGTACCAACGTAGTCGATTTTAACGGTGTCGTCCATAGCGGCAGGTCTGTCAGTAACGTCAAGCATTCTGGCATTGCGCTCGCGAACTCTTTCAAGCTCTGCGTTAACGGCGGCCTCATCGGCAACCTTTTCTTCTCTCTGCACCTCGATGCCGAGATAGTTTTCAACGGTAACCTCGGGCTTTACGTAAACCTTAGCCTTCATAACGGGGGCGTTGTCCTCAATGGAAACAACGTCAAACTCAGGACGGCCAACGATAGCAAGCTCGGATTCCTTAGCGGCCTCCTCGTAGGCAGGGGAGATGCAAGCGTTCAGCGCATCCTCGTAGAAAACGCCCTTGCCGTACATTTTTTCGATGATGGAACGGGGAGCCTTACCCTTACGGAAGCCGGGAACGTTCATCTTCTTGACGTTCTTGCGATAAGCGTCATTCATAGCCGCTTCAAAGGCTTCCTTGGAAATGGTAAATTCCAGCTCGTAACAATTCTTTTCAATTTCGGTCTTTTTCGTCAGACTCATTGGTTTTATTCCTCCACAGAATGATTAATAATTCAATCCTATATATTATATTGCATAATGGAAAAACTGTCAATAGACTTTTGAAAAAAATATGGGAAAGTTTCGCTTTTTTGGGATTAATTTACGATTTTTGGCACAAAATCCAAAAAATCGGCCGAAACAAGTGTAAAGGTAATTCCTTCATGAACGAAGGAGGGGGGGATATCGTAAGTGCCGTGAATGTGGCCGTAGTAGCATCTCGTTATGCCGTGATGCTTCAAAACTGCCAAAAGCTCCTCGGAGGCTTTGTCCCCAAACACGATGGGGAAGTGCATAAAGGCGACAAGCTCCTTTTCGGGAGCGGTGCCTTGCAGCTTCTTTCCTTCACAGATGCTCATCTCCAGTCGCCCTGCTTCACGCGCCACGATTTTGGCAAAATCCGTTTCCTTCGGGACGTTATCGGAGCTTGGGTCATAAAACCAGCCGCGACTGCCGCAAACGATAACGTTTTCAGTTTCGTAGGCGTTGTTAAAGAGGAAGGAAAGGGAGGAAAGACCGTTTGCCTCGCAGAAGAGGGTAAGCTTTCGTATGGTCTGCCACCAGAAATCGTGATTTCCCTTGCCAAGAATCTTTTTCCCGGGAAGCGAATGCAGGAAAAGAAGGTCGGAAAGCGCCTCCTCCGTTGTCAATCCCCAAGAGATATCTCCCGGCAGAATAACCGTATCGTTTTCCGTAACAACGGCGCGCCAGCTTTTTTCCAGCTTTGTTATGTAATTTTTCCATCTATTCCCAAACACCTCCATGGATTTATTGGTGGTGGCGTCCAAGGAAAGATGTAAATCCGATATAACAAAAACGGACATCTCTCGTCTCCCGTATAATTAGCGTTTTAATTGGGTAAAGTAATCGATAAGGGCAAAGCCCAAATATCAAACAGAAAAGGTGAAAATGATGGAACAAAAGAATGCTTGCGGATGCGACAGAGCGTTGAAGGGCATTACCTGCGATGTGTCGAATTGCGTGTATAACGCCGAGGGCTGCAGCTGTCATGCGCCCGAAATTTCCGTTGGCCCCAGCTATGCCAATACCAGTGCCGAAACCATTTGCGCGACCTTTAAGCCTCGCGAGGAATAAGCAAAGATTTTGGATAACACCGCAGAGATTCTCTGCGGTGTTGTTTTTTTGAAAAATTAAGCCTTTGCGAAGGAAAGAACAGAGGCCTTCATATCATCGGCGGGAATGGCGTTCGGGAAGCGAACCTCTTTTTCGTCCAAGCGCGCAAGAGGCGCGGGGATTTCAGTGCCTGTAAGCGCAGACAGCGCATCCAGTGCTTCAAGCTCGCCAACCTCTTCCTTGCCCGTCAGCGCATAAAGCACGGAGGAGGCAAATTTATAAGGGCTGGCCGTGGAGGCCAAAAGAATGCGATTGTCACTCTCTGCCGTCTTGGCGTATTCCAATGCGGCGTGATAGCCAACGGCCGTATGGGTGTCCATCAGATAGCTGTGGTTGTCATAGGCGTTCTTCAAGGCGGCAAAGCAGTCTTCCTCGGAGGCATAGTAAGCGGCAAAGCTCTCTTGAATTTCTGCCAGCTCCTCCTTCGAAACGGTGTAGCGTCCCGTCTTGGCAAGCTCTGCCATATATGCCGCCGTCTTTTCGCTTCCCGCAATCAGATAGAGCAGTCTTTCAAGGTTGCTGGAAATCAAAATGTCCATAGAGGGAGAGACGGTGGTGTGGAAGGCTCTGTTTCTGTCGTAGGTGCCGGTCTGAATAAAGTCGGTCAGCACGTTGTTGCAATTAGAGGCGCAAATGAGCTTGCCAATCGGAAGGCCCATGCGCTTGGCAAGGTAAGCGGCAAAAATGTTGCCGAAATTGCCCGTAGGAACGCAAACGTCAATCTTGTCGCCAAGCTTGATTTGGTTTGCAGCCACCATATCGCAATAGGCGGAAACGTAGTAAACGATTTGCGGTGCAAGACGTCCCCAGTTGATAGAGTTTGCGCTGGAAAGGAAAACACCGTTTTCGTTTAATTCGGTAGCGGTATCCGCATCGCCGAAAATGCGCTTGACGCCGCTTTGTGCATCATCAAAGTTTCCGTAAATACCAACAACGTCAACGTTGTTGCCAAGCTGGGTCTGCATTTGAAGCTTTTGCACGCGCGAAACACCGTCAATGGGGTAAAACACCTTAATTTTGATTTGAGGAATATCGCGGTAGCCTTCAAGTGCGGCCTTGCCTGTGTCACCCGAGGTGGCAACCAAAATAAAGGCCGTTCTTTTTTCCTCTGTCTTAACAAGGGCGCGGGAGAGAAGTCTCGGCATAATCTGTAACGCCATATCCTTAAAGGCGCAGGTAGGACCGTGCCAAAGCTCCAAGGAGGTCACGCGGCCGTCAATATCGTGAATGGGCGCAGCTCCGCCGGGAAAGCGCTTTTCGCCGTAGGCGGCAGTCGCGTCTGTCATAACCTCGTTAATAGAGTAGTCCGTCAGATATTTGGAAAAAATATAAGCAGCGCGATGGGCGTAGGGACAATCGATTAAGGACTCGATTTCCTCTTCCGTCAGAGTGGGAATGGTCTGGGGCATATACAGACCGCCATCAGCGGCAAGACCGTTTTTAATGGCCTCGGCCGAATCAATCAATACTTCGTCGGTGCTTCTTGTGCTTTTGTACTTCATGGAGTATATCCTTTCAAGAAATAATATTCATTTTATTATCGCGTAAACGCGTTAGGTATGTGGTGAACGTGGGAAACCGTTTCGTCCTTGGAGAGATAAACCTCAATCACGTCAAAGCGAAAACGCTTTCCCGCATTTTTATGCCGTGCAGCAAAGGCGGCAGCGGCTTGCATCAGATTTCGTTGTTTTTCCTTGGTAACGGCGGAGGCAGGGCGGCCGTAGGGAGAGGGAACACCGTATTCCTGCACGCGTGTCTTGACCTCGCAAAGAATGAAGGTCTCTTGATTTTCTGCTATCAGGTCAATTTCGCTCTTTCCGACCGTATAATTACGCTTTATAACGCGAAATCCGTTCTTTTTTAAAAAAACAGCGGCGGCGTTTTCGCCGATAAGGCCGATTCTCTTGGTTTTAAAGAGCGCCTCGGCAGCCTCGCTTGTTGGATTACGCTTCATCGTTATCTTTGTTCAAAAAGCCGAGAAAGCTTTTTCTATGTAAGGGAGAGGGGCCATATTCGCGAATCAGCGCCATATGACGCGCCGTTCCGTAGCCCTTGTGCTTGGCAAATTCATATTGCGGATAAGCCTTGTCGTCCTCCAAGCATAGCCTGTCCCTCGTTACCTTGGCCAGAATACTGGCGGCGGCAATAGAGGTGGAAAGGGAATCGCCCTTGATAACGGCCTTAACAGGAAGAGGGAAGTCACGGCTGGTGTTTCCGTCAATCAAGGCAAAGTCTGCCGTAACGGAAAGGCCGCCAATGGCGCGCCGCATAGCAAGCAGGGTTGCGTTCAGAATGTTCATTTGGTCAATTTCCTCCACAGAAGCAGAGGCAATGGAATAGGAAACCGCCTTTTGCGTAATGACGTCAAAGAGGGCCTCGCGTTTTTTGGGAGTCAGCTTTTTGGAATCGTCCAGCCCTTCGATGATGCACCCGATGGGTAAGATACAAGCGGCGGCAACCACAGGGCCCGAAAGTGGGCCACGGCCCGCCTCGTCAACACCGCAGATATGGGAATAGCCCTCTTGCATCAGAGCCTGCTCAATGTCAAAGCTTGGCATATCGCCACCTCGTCTTTCGTCAGTGTATGTCTGTTTGAAAATTATCGGTTACAATGCTCCAAGGATATTCTGCCAATTTTTAAGTTGCGGAATTCCTCTAAAAGCGTGCGCGCGGTACGCCTTTCGTCAATAACGCCGCCTGCCATTAAGAAGCCGCGGTTCTTGCCAACGCGCTGAAACAAGTCATACGCATCGCCCTCGAACTGTTCCTCAGGCGAGACGCGATAGCGCTCGGCCAAGAGCTCGGGATAGTAGGTACGCAGACGGTCGCAGAGCACCATAGCAATCTCTTCGATGTCTAAAATATCGTCCTTGATAGCGCCTGTAATTGCCAGATTCTCGCCCGTTTTTTTATCGTCGAACTTGGGCCAAAGGACACCGGGCATATCAAGCAAATCCAAGCCGATTTCCGTTGTTACCCATTGCTTTATGGTGGTAACGCCGGGGCGATTTTCGGCCTTCGCCTTTTTAGCCCCTGCCAGACGGTTAATCAGCGTCGATTTTCCCACGTTGGGAATACCGACAACCATAGCGCGCAGATGGCGGCCCGTCATGCCCTTGCTTTGATAGCGCTCAAGCTTCTCGCGAAGAAGGGATTGCACAAGGGGCATAATATCACGAATGCCCTCGCCCGTAACAGAATCCACAGCCAAACAGGGAAATCCTTTTTGACGGCAGTCCTCAAGCCATTTTTCCGTTGCCGCCTTGTCGGCCATAGAGGACTTGGCAAGAAGGGAAATGATGGGCTTTTGCCCGAGAATTTTTTTGATTTCCGGATTTTTAGAGGAGAGAGGAATGCGCGCATCCAGAACCTCGATGGAAATATCCACCTGGGAGAGACATTCCTGCATCACACGGCGCGTTTTCGCCATGTGACCGGGAAACCATTGCACAGTTTGAGAAGGCATTCCGTTTTCCTTTCTGCTTTAATGAAATAAGTGTTGCATCAGAAGCCGCGAATAGCGGATAAGGGTAAAATACGCATATAAACCTTGCCGAGAACGGTGCAAAGGTCAACGCAACCAAAGCCGCGGCTATCGTAAGAATTGTTGCGGTGGTCGCCGAGAACGAAAACCTTGCCCTCAGGCACGGTGATTTGCGTTGCACCGTAAGGATTGCGGGGTCTGCCCGGAGAATAATAAACCGTATAACCCAAGATGCCGCTATCCTCATCTATTATTCCGCCGCTTCCATCGGGATTGTAAACGTAAACGTTGCCGTCATCGTCAATACGGACGGTTTGGCCCTCCGTGGCAATTACGCGCTTGACGATGGCGTTGCCATCGTTAATTTTTGGGGACTGAATGACCACAACATCGTAGGCCGAGGGCGTGTAAAAAAGCCCTGAAATAAGCAGCTTGTCGTTTCCCTCCAAGGTATGCTGCATAGAGCCACCCTCGACGATAGAGAGCCGCGTCAAAAAGCAAAAGACCAAGAGAATAGTGGCCGCGGCAATGGCGAACAGTTCAATAAAATCGTAAATATCGCCAAGCTGCTTTTTGCGTGCCGCTACTGCTTCGTTTTGGCTTGTGGATTGGTTTTCTTGCATAGCAAATCCTTTCTGCCTTGCTTTTTTTAACCTTTTATGAGCTTTTCCATCAGCACGGTGCCGTCAGGAAGGTAGTTGTTGCAAGCGGCCGCCGTGTCCTCGTTCAAGGTATCAACGCCCGAGGCGGCGATTTCGCTGCGATAAATCATAAAGGGAACGGGCTCCATGCTGTGCGTGCGAATCTCAATGGGGGTAGGATGGTCGGGCAGGCAGGCAATATGGAAATCTTCGCCCGTGGATTCCAGATAAGCAAGCACGGGAGAGAGAATTTCTGCGTCAATCTTTTCAATGGAAAGAACCTTGTTTTCGATTTCGGCACGGTGTCCGCATTCATCGGGACCTTCCACGTGAACGTAAACCAATTCCTTGCCGCGACGGAATGCGTCAATAGCGGCGTTTGCCTTGCCGATGTAGTTGGTGTGGACGTTACCGGTTGCACCCTCGACATCGATCGATTCCATCTTGGCGCAAAGACCGATTCCTTTAATCAGGTCAACAGCGGAGATAACGGCGGCATCAAGGCCCCATTTTTCCTTAAAGGAGGGAAGTGCGGGCTTCTTTCCGGGGCTCCAAAGCCATGCAGAGTTGGCAGGCTTCAAACCGCGGGCGCGGCGCGCCTCGTTGATGGGGTGATGGTTCAGAATATCATAGCTTTCGCGCATAAAGCGATAGAAGACCTCACCGTCTTTGCCTGAGGGTAAATATTCCTCAATGCATCTTCCGATAATGTCATGGGGGCGGGAGAAGGGATACTTGTCGTTTCCGTTCTTCCAGATTAAGCAATGGCGGTAGCTGATGCCCGTATAAAGCTTTCTCATTTCGTTGCCGAGCTTTTCGTCCAGCGCACGAATTAAAACGTCGGCCTCGGCGGTGGTGATTTCGTCGGCGCTATGGTCAAGCATCGTTTTCTTTTCGTAGGGCTCATCGTCACTCAGCGTGACAATGTTGCAGCGGTATGCCGTTTCATCGGGCTTCATTTCTATACCCATGGAGACTGCCTCCAAGGGAGAACGGCCCTTGGAATAAACCTTCGGGTCATAAGAGAGAATGGCGAGATTGGCCGTATCGCTTTCGGGTACCATTCCGGCGGGAACGTTGGAAACGGTTCCGCATTCGGATTTTTTAGCCAGCATATCCATCGTCGGCTTTTTGGCAACCTCCATCGGCGTCTTGTAGCCAAGCTCCTTCACCTTGCGGTCAGCCATACCGTCATATACGATAACCAGATATTTCATATTTGTTCCTCCTTTTGCGTGAAGCATCGGTGTTGTCGTTTATAAAATGCGTATATAGCACCTCTAAAATTTCAAGCACGTTTACGCATAATTCTTCATTATAGAATTATACCATATCTCCTCTATATTTTACAACAGTTTTTTATAAAAAAACTTAATTTTTTTTGCAAAAACATCTTGCATTTTTAAAAGGAATGTGTTACAATGTACGTTGGTGCTTTGTGGGTGACACAAAACACGATTAAGGAACAGTCCTCTGCGTCGCTCCGCACGAATGTTCTGTTGTAAGGAGGAAGCTATAATGGAGAAAATTACAGCTTTTGCAAATGAGCAGTTGAAAACCGACATCCCTTCTTTTTCGATTGGTGACACCGTAACGGTTCACAACAGAATCAAGGAAGGCGACAAGGAGAGAATCCAGTTGTTTGAGGGTACCGTTATTGCCAGACATGGCGGCGGCATTTCCGAAACCTTCACGGTTCGTCACGTCAGCTACGGCTGCGGCGTGGAAAAGACCTTCCCGATTCATTCTCCCAACGTTGTTAAGGTTGTTGTTACGCGTCGCGGCGTTGTTCGTCGCGCAAAGCTTTACTATCTGCGTGACAGAGTCGGTAAGAGCGCAAAGGTAAAAGAGAAGATCTAATTTCTCTTTTCGCGCCAAAAAGGTCGGTGCAAGAAAGGAAAACCCTTGACCTGCACCGACCGTTTTTTATTTTTTTCTGCAAAAAAGCTTACGCCATCGTCTCGGAAAGCTGTGCGCCGCCTAAAATATGGAAGTGCAAATGCTTCACGCTCTGGCAACCGTGCTCTCCGATGTTGGAAATCACGCGGTAACCAAGTGTTAAGCCCTCAGCCTTGGCGATTTGGGGGATAACGGTGAAAATATGGGCGACAGTGTCGGCGTTTTCCGCGTTTATCTCGTCAAGAGAGCCGATATGTGCCTTGGGAACAACAAGCACGTGCGTCGGCGCCTGAGGATTGATGTCACGAAAGGCGTAAACCAGCTCGTCCTCGTATACCTTTGCAGAGGGGATTTCCCCGGCAATAATTTTACAAAACAGGCAATCCATATATAAAACCTCGTTTCTTTTTATTTTTATCTCTATTTTATCACGATTTTTGTTTTTTGCAAGAGCTTTGCCAAAAAAAGCAAGAGAAAGGAGCGCTATGCGGCTTTTTACGATACATGATTTACCTTTGCCGAGCGCTGCCTGCGATTTTTGGCAGGAAATTGCAAAGGATTCGCGCCCTATCGTTGTGTACGGCACAGGAAACGGCGCTGACAAGCTTGCCCTCTATTTAGCGGAGCGCGGCCGAGAAATTGCCGATTTCTTCGCAAGTGACGGATTTTGCCGCGGCCAGAGCTTTCGCGGAAAGCGTGTGCTCTCCTTTGCCGAGATAAAGGAAAAATACCAAGAGTTTGTCATCCTCGTTGCCTTTGGCAGTACGCGGCAGGAGGTGCTTTCCGCCGTCTATGCCTTGGATGCGGTGTATGACCTTTACGTGCCCGAGCTTCCCTTGGCGGAGAATGCGCTTTTTGACGCAGATTTTTATCGTTTGCATTACGCAGAAATATTGCGGGCCTATCACCTGCTTGCCGATGATGTTTCGCGCTCTATTTTTGTGTCTATTATCCTGTATCGTCTATCTGCCAAGCTTTATTATCTGAAAAATGCCACGTATAATCAGGACGAAAGCGACATTCTGCATATGGCCGAGGTTAAATGCGCGGTGGACGTTGGGGCTTATCGCGGTGACACGCTTGAAAAATGGCAAAAAGAAGCGAAGCAGCTTTCGCGCGTTTATGCCATCGAGCCGGATCCCAAGAACTTCGTAAAGCTTTCGGCCGTTGCCGAAATCATGCCCTTTGAAACGCAGCTTTTTAACGCCGCGGCCTTTAACGAAGACGGGTGGGTGCTTTTCAGTCAAAGCGGAAACCGAAACGCAACCCTCGTGCAAACAGGAGAAACGGCCTCTTATCAACATAAAACGGCTCAAATTAAAGCCGTGAGAATTGATACCGTCTTGGCGGGTGCTTGCCCTGATTTTATCAAATATGACACCGAGGGAGCAGAGAAGGAGGCGTTAGAGGGAACAGAGGCGACTATTCGCA
The DNA here is from genome assembly GCA_045661325.1 of Eubacteriales bacterium. Taxonomy (GTDB): domain Bacteria; phylum Bacillota; class Clostridia; order Oscillospirales; family CAG-272; genus UBA1740. The sequence goes on from JAZRFK010000058.1 coordinate 22,062, forward strand.
ACGCGGCCCCTAACCTTCTCGTTTCTGCTTACCATAAAAGCAAGGACTTTTTTTCGCTTTTGCTGCAAATTGAGGATACCTTTCCCGGTATCTATCGTTTTTATTTGCGTAGAATTGAGTGCATTCCCGGCTGGGAGCTGAATCTTTTGGCCGTAAAGCCGTAAAACACAGAAAAAGGAGGCCGCTATGCCTGAATTGCTTTCCCCTGCGGGAAACAGAGAAAAAATGGAAGCCGCTATTCGTTATGGGGCTGATGCCGTATATCTGGCAGGACACAGCTTCGGTATGCGCTCTGCTGCTGACAATTTTTCATTAGAAGAGTTGAAGGATGCGATTGCGTACGCCCATTCTCACGGCGTCCGTGTATATATCACCGTAAACACGATGCCGCGCGGCAACGAATATGCCCGCTTGCGCGAATATTTAACCCTTTTAGGCTCCTTTGCCCCTGATGCCTTGATAGTGGCAGACCTTGGCGTTCTTGCGCTTGTAAAGGAAATTTTGCCCCATATGGAAATCCATATTTCCACCCAGGCCAACGCCGTCAGCGCGGCCGCCTGCCGCGCTTATCACGCCTTGGGCGCCAAGCGCGTGGTGCTGGCCAGAGAGCTGACCTTGGATGAAATACGCGTCATTCGGCAGGATACGCCCGATTCCTTGGAGCTTGAGGCGTTCATTCACGGCTCAATGTGCATCTCGTACAGCGGCCGTTGTCTGCTTTCCGGCTTCTTTACAGGTTGCGATGGCAATCGCGGCGCCTGCAAGCAGCCTTGCCGTTGGGGCTACAAGGTAAAAAGCGTGGTTGTTACGGAGGAAAAGCGCCCCGATATCCTCATCCCCTTGGAGCAGGAAAACGGCGAAACCTTTGTGATGAGCTCCAAGGACACCTGTATGATAGAGCATATCCCCGACTTAATGGAAAGCGGCATAGATAGCTTTAAAATCGAAGGGCGTATGAAGAGCGCCTATTACACGGCCGTTGTAACCAACGCCTACCGTATGGCGATTTCCGCTTACGAAAAGGGAAATTATACGTACAACCCCAAATGGTTGGAGGAGCTCGAAAGCGTCAGCCACCGTGAATACGGAACGGGGTATTATTACACCCCTTCCTTTGAAAACGCCAACACCTGTCAAAACGGCGGTTATATCAAGGAAAAAGCATATTTGGCCGACGTGCTTTCATACGATGAAGCAACAGGTCTTGCGCTTTGCGTGCAAAAAAACAAATTCTGCCTTGGTGACGGAATGCAGGTGCTATCTCCCGGAAAAACAGGCGTCTCTTGCAAAGCAGAAGCGCTCTTTAACGAAGCAAACGAGCCGATTCCCAGTGTTCCTCATCCGCAAATGCGCTTTTATTTGCAAACGAGCGCTCCGCTTAAAGCAGGTGACATTCTTCGTGGCGAATTTTGAACGCTATGCCATAAAACACAAATTTTGAAAAGGGAGAAAGAACAATGACAGTATTTCTGAACGCTCTCTATTCCGCTATTATCGGTATCATAGAGGGTATCACCGAATGGCTTCCCGTCAGCAGCACGGGGCACATGATTTTATTGGATGAGATTTTACGTTTAAAGGATAACGTTTCCGAGGACTTTTACAGCTTTTTCTTGGTTGCCATACAGCTTGGCGCCATTTTGGCCGTTATCGTCCTTTTCTTCCAACGGCTCAACCCCTTTTCACCCAAGAAAAGTGCGGTAGAGAAGAAAAGCACTTGGCGCCTTTGGCTTTACGTAATTATCGGTATTCTGCCCGCAGCTATTATCGGCATTCCCTTTGATGATTTTATCGAGGCGAATTTTTACGGCTTTCCCGTCATCGCCCTTGCCTTAATTGCCTACGGCGTTGCCTTTATCGTTATCGAAAGAAAACGCAAGGATAAGCCGAACAAGGTAGAGGATGTCAATGAATTAACCCCCAAGCAAGCCCTCTTAATCGGTTGCTTCCAGGTTCTTTCCCTGATTCCCGGAACCTCGCGCTCGGGATCGACCATTCTCGGCGGTATGCTTTTGGGTGTTTCGAGAACCGTTGCCGCAGAGTTTTCCTTCTTTATGTCCATTCCCGTGATGCTGGGCGCCTCGCTCTTGCGCGGAGTCAAGTATTTTGCGGATGCCCCCGTTATCACTATGAACGAATGGGTCATTCTCTTAGTGGGAACGCTCGTTGCTTTCCTCGTGTCCTTCTTTACTATCCGCTTCTTAATGGACTTCGTCAAGAAGCATAGCTTCGAGGTGTTCGGCTGGTACAGAATCGCGCTTGGCGTTTTGATTCTCATCGTTGCCGCTTGCCTTGGAAAATTGGCTTTTTAAGCCTTGTATAAGCAAAAGCCCCCGACAGAAAAAAGCTCTGTCGGGGGCTTTCTCATATGAGAGGCCGCCTTTCTCATATTTTAATTGGCAATGAGGCTTTGCGCCTCTGTTATTTTCATCAGACTGATATAGGTTTTTCCGCGGTTTAAGCAAAGCTTTTCGCCATTTTCGTCCAAGAAAACAAGATTATCATTTTCGTCATACTTCCAGTTGATCCGTGACACGCTGCCGCCTGTATAGCAGAAGCCGCTTCCGCCTGCTTTGGTGTCAAGGGTGAAATAAGACTCGGTATCGGTGTGATAATCAAAAACGTTGTGAAACAAAACGAGAATATTGGAAAAGGTAAGCTGCTCGCCCGATTCACTCGTGCCGTAAGCGGCACCGTTACGCAACGCCAAATACTGCCCGCTTGCTTTCTGATAAGTGAAAAGCGCTTCCTTGCCGACGCCGTATTTGATTTTTATACTGCTGATTGGATTCCCGGTGGGGATATACGGTTTTTGTAACGGAGCAAATCTATACGGCAAGGCAGGGGAGGATACGGAAAGCGGAAAATTCAAGGCGTTTGCCGTCTCAATCAGCTTCGCGCCCGAGGTTACAAGGGCTTGTCCTTCATAGTGAAAGGCGTTTAGCAAGAGGACATCATTTCTATCAATATAGTTTCCCGTATAGTATTTCTCCTGTCCCTCGGCCTTGTCCACCTTGCCTGCGAAAACGGGAAGAGCGCCGAGGGCGTTGACAATCGGCATCATATAGCCGCGTACAGAGGAAACGGAGGAAACAGAGGAGAGCGTATCGCGCGCCGTTGTCACCATCCAAAGCCGCGTTTCTCCGTTTTCAACGGGGGTCTCGATTAAAAGGTCTGCATAATATAGGCCATTTTGTTGCTTTCCGTCGAAATTTCCCATACAAATAGAAAGGGGGCGGTACGCAACGACCTCTTCGCTGCATACCAGCCCTGTGTAAGTATGATAAAAAAGTGTATCTTCGGGGTTGCTTGGAATGGCGACTGCCGGAACGTCCTCGTTGTTTTCTTTGCCGTTTTGGTCAGGCACGAACGAGGGGAAGCCGCAAGAAGAGAATAAACACGCAGTCAAAACGAAGAAAGCTAACAAAATTGTCCTTGCTCTTGGAAAAACAAATTTTGTAGGTTTCATTTTGATCTCCTTAGTTTTATACGCGGTTTGCACGCTCCAACCAAGCGATGCCGTATTCAAATGCCTCGGAGAGAGAGCTTACTGATTTTTGCATTTTTGCAGGCGGCAATTCGTTGGGATCAGTAGGCATAATTTGAATAAACACGTTGGTGGGGAGGTTGATATTAAAAACGGGGTTAGGCTCTTCTTTTGTAATCATAATGTAAAGATAGTATTTCTCGGACATATTGCCGTAAAACAGCTCGTTTCCCTGACGAACCAGCGGTCTGCCGAGATATTCAAGGTATTTTCCTTCAATTCCGTTTGCGATTAACATTTTATATTTCCTTTCTTCATAGAGCGAATAGCTATTTTGTCTTGCATATTTTACCATATATTTTGCAGTTTGTCAATCTTATAAGTGAAAAAGAGCGCAAAAAGTTGTCGGGGCGATACGACATTATTTGCAATAGGGCGAGGTGGTTAAAAAGTAGTTTGCCGTATCGCAGGAAGCGGTCAGCAAGGGGTATACCGAATCGGCAGCGGCCGCCCTTTCCGCCGCCGCTTGTACGTCGGCAGAGCCGTTTTTGTAAGCGGAGGGCTTTGTGTATACGGGAATTTTTCCGCATTTCTTGATGCGGCGTAAAAGCGCCTGCCCCTTGTTATCCATTGCCAAGACCTGCGTATAGACAGGCGCGCGGCGCAGGACCTCCGGCGAAACGCCGAAAAGCGAAAAGAGTGCGGCGCGGCGAATACGGGAGGAGGGGTATTTCTTCGTGGTCGCGGCGGCTATCAGCTCGTCAAAGTCCTTGGCATCTCTTGCGGCCTTGGCAATACGGTGATAAAGACCGCCTTCTGCCTCGGCATAAGCGCCCTCGGGCTCGCTATGCAGGCGAAAATGCGCGAGAAGCCAAGCACCGTAGGCGTTTTGGTTTAAAACGCATCGGCCGTTTTGTAAGGCTGCTTCTGCGACCTTCTGTGCTTCTTTTGGCATATGAGAGAGCGCCTGCTTCCAATTTCCGTCGCGCAGGAGCGCGCGCAAATAAGAGGCAGAGGCATAGCCCTCTTTTACAGAGCTCTCGTTGTGAAAATCGCCAAGCCGCTTTACCGTATGCGGTTGAATGGGAGAGCCTGACTTTTTCAATGCCTTTAAATACGCAAGGGCAAGAAGATTGTTGGGGGAATCGAACAGGGAATCGGCCGCTTCATCTGAATACAGAGCGCGATACACGATAGGAGTCAGGGCGGCCGTGCCGATGGCGTTCTTTTTTTCCTTCGCTCTTTCAAGAAGCGCCGCTTCAAATTCGGGAGAGGCCAAGCGTTCCGCACAAAGAGAAAGCGCTTCTATATCGCCCGATTCGCTGCCGAAGGAGAGGGCATCCACAACTCCGAGAGAATCTGCAATAGAAACGGCGGCAGAGGCGAAAAATTCCGCGCCTGCGGCAGAGTAGGGAAAGGGAAGCTCCAAAACCAAGGAAGCACCCGACAAAACGGCAATCTCGGCTCTGGTGTCTTTGCCGAAAACGGCGGGCTCGCCGCGCTGCACGTAGTTGCCGCTCATAATGGCAACGATGGCGGTGTCCTCGCCGAATTGGCGGCGTATTTGGGAAAACTGAAAGGCGTGTCCCAGGTGGAAGGGATTGTATTCACAAATAACGGCAACAGTCTTCAAATCGGCACTCCTTTCCGTGAAATGATGAAATAATAAAAATAGACTTGTTTTTTTTGAAAAAAAATGTATAATATAAGAGGAAAAACGAAAGAAAGCTTTGAAAGGAATCGTAATATGAACGTTTTAATCGTAAACGCAGGCTCAAGCTCCCTGAAATATCAGCTTTTTAACACCGAGTCTCAGACCGCACTGGCTAAGGGCGGCTGCGAAAGAATCGGAGAGAAGGGCGGCGCCATTTCGCACAAGGTACCCGGCAAGGAGCCCTATGAAAAGTCCGCAGAACTGAAAAATCACGAGGATGCTATCAAGCTTGTTATCGAAACCCTGACGGATAGCAAGGTCGGCTGTATCGCTTCTATGAGCGAAATCGGTGCTGTCGGTCACCGTGTTGTGCACGGAGGCCCTTATTTCACAGGATCTGTATTGGCAACGGAGGACGTGCTTGCCAAGGTTGAGCTTTGCCGTGAGCTTGCTCCCTTGCACATTGGCCCCAGCCTTGTGGGAATTCACGCCTGCATTGACGTTATGAAGGGCGTTCCGCAGGTTCTGGTGTTTGACACCGCTTTCCATTCTACGATGCCGAAGGAGGCCTACACCTTTGCCATTCCCTCGGAATATAGCGAGAAATACCACATTCGCCGTTACGGCTTCCACGGAAGCTCGCATCGCTACGTTTCGCGCGAGATGATTAAGATTCTCGGCAAGCCTGCCGAGGAAACCAGAATCGTTACCTGCCATCTGGGCAACGGCTCGTCCATCGCTGCTGTAAAGGGCGGCAAGGTGTTGGATACCACCATGGGCTTTACGCCTCTCGATGGCTTGATGATGGGAACGCGTTCGGGCGCCATTGACCCTGCCATCGTTTCCTTCCTGATGGAAAAGGAAAATCTGACCGCTGCTGAGGTTAACAACATCCTCAATAAGAAGAGTGGTATTCTGGGTGTTTACGGCGCTTCCTCTGATTTCCGCGATTGCCGTATGGCGATGGAGGAGAAGAAGGACGAAAGAGCCGCACTTGCCATTCATATGCTGGCATACCAGGTGAAGAAATACATCGGCGCATACGCTGCCGCTATGGGTGGGCTTGATGCCGTCGTATTCACCGCAGGTATTGGCGAAAACAACAATATCATTCGCGCGATGCCCTGCGAGGGTCTCGAATTTTTGGGAATCGACTTTGACCACGAGGCAAATGACGCAGTTAAGCGCCCCATTGAAACCACCTGCCTCACCAAGAAGGACTCCAAGGTTAAGGTTTACCTGATTCCGACCAACGAGGAGCTCATCATCGCCGAAGATACCGAAAAGGTTGTTTCCGCGCTCTGATAATTAAAACGCAAGGTGTTGCGATACTTGGTATCGCAACACCTTTTCAGTATAACATTAAATGAAGCAAAAGTCAATGCCGAAGCCAAGGAAAAAGCGAGTTGCGAGAGGGAAGGAAGCCTTTTCGGTAATTTTTTGAAAAAATTACCGATTTCCGTGATTTTTTTCTCCGTTTCCTCCTCCAATGCAGAAAAATCCATTTGCGAGGAATAGATTTTTTCCAGCTCAAAATGCATTATTGCCGCTTCCGCAAGCGCTCCCATCGCCTCTTGCACCAAGCGCGCTTCAATTCGTTCCAAGTTTTTGGAGCCGTTTCGCTCCTCGGCTCGTACAAATCGAGAGACGTATATGCTCTTGTCGGTAGAAGCACTATCGGCAAGCCCTTGCTTCAAAATCGCAAGGGAAAGAGAGGGAAGGTAAACACCGTCTGATAAATCCGTGCAAAGCGGCGAGCAAATAGAGACGGTTGGTAGACCATTTTTGGCCGCCTCCTCCTTCAAAGCAGATATATAAAGCTCGGCAGCACACTCATCGCCTCGCAGACAGACAATTTCCGTGTTTGCATTACACCATGCCGTCAAAGCGCGCTCGCCCTTCATGGAAAAGGCGCGCAAAAAACGCGATTCGTTCAAATAAAGCCTGCTTTTTTTCTCCGAAGAAACTCTTTTTAAAAGTCGCCTTGCGTGCTCCCTTGCGTTTGTCAGGGCAAAAGCAGAAAGGCGGCTTCGCAGCTCTTCGCGATGACAGGCACCGGCAGGGGATAATAGTGCGTAGCTCTTTTGGTATGCCAGGTGCTTTTTTTCTTGTAAAAGCAGAATTTGCTTTTCCCACCTTGTCAGTCCCTCTCGGCAAAGGTGGCGGCTGAAATCCCATTCCTCATCCCGAAGCCCAGGCAATGCGGCAATTCGGGCGTGTGGGGCGGTGCCATCAACAATCCCAACAGTTTTTCCGTTTTGATAAAGCAGTACACCGTCCAAGGAATCGGGATCTGAGGAACAATAAATCGCTTGCGCGCGAGCACCCGTTTTCACAAAAGCGCTCATGATTTTTTTCATCGCGCTGCTTTTTCCCGTTCCCGGTCCTCCGTGTATAATATAAAGCTTGTCAAGCGCAAGGGGAGAAAAAACCTTATCAAAGAATCCGTAAAAGCCTTTCTCGGAATTGGCGCTGAGTAAGTATTTTCCCTCCAAAAAGGTTTTTTCGTTTTCGTTTGCCATATGTTGCCCTCCTTTTAATCTATTCTTATCATATGTAGGGCTTTTAATTTGTTTCTTTTGAAAATTTGGTGCGATTGTCGGTAAAGAGAAAAGTGACACTTGACAAGCCGTGTAAAATGCTTTATAATATATCCGTAAGGCCGACCAAGCATATGCGAGGGTTGGCCTTCTTCTTGGAACGCAACAAAAAGTGTCAAGTGGCGCGCAAGCGTCAGGACAGCGTAAGAAAGGAATGAAAAAACACATGAAAAAGGATGTTGTTATCGTTGGCGCAGGCCCTGCGGGTATTTTTACGGCGCTGGAAATGATCCGTCATAACTCTAAAAAGAGTATATTAATCGTTGAAAAGGGTAAGGCAGTAGAGGACAGAACCTGCCCTAAGCATAAAACGAAGCAGTGTGTCAACTGCAAGCCCTATTGCCATATTACAACGGGATTTTCGGGTGCGGGTGCATTTTCGGACGGAAAGCTTTCGCTTTCTTATGAGGTTGGCGGTGATTTGCCGACCCTTATCGGTGCAGAGCTTGCACAGGAAACCATTGACTATACGGACGGTATCTATTTGGAGTTCGGTGCCGATACACACGTTGAGGGCATCGGAATGACCGAAGAGGTCAAGGAAATCAGAAAACGCGCCATTCGCGCGGGCTTGAAGCTTGTCGATTGTCCTATTCGCCATCTTGGCACGGAAAAGGCGCAGGATCTTTATTACGCCATTGAGCAGTACTTGTTGAACAATGGCGTGGAAATGATGTTTGGATACGCTTGCACCGATTTGATTTTTGAAGGCGATAAGTGCGTTGGTATTTACGCCGAAAAGGGTCAGGAGCATTTGACGATTTATGCAGACGATACCGTTGTTGCAACGGGTCGCCGCGGTGCCGATTGGCTGGAAAGAATCTGCACAGAGCATAACGTGGCGCATCAGCCGGGAACCGTAGATATCGGTGTGCGTGTTGAGGTGCGAAACGAGGTTATGGAAACCGTTAATAAGGTTTTGTACGAATCCAAGCTCGTCGGTTATCCTGCGCCCTTCAAAAACAAGGTCAGAACCTTCTGCCAGAATCCCGGTGGCTTTGTCAGCCAGGAAAATTATGACAACGATTTGGCGGTTGTAAACGGTCATTCCTATAAGGATTTGAAGAGCAATAATACCAACCTGGCTATTCTTTGCTCGCACAATTTCTCCGTTCCCTTTAATCAGCCCATTGCTTACGCACAGAAGGTGGGAGAATTGACCAATATGCTCGGCGCAGGTCATATATTGGTGCAGCGCTTCGGCGATATTCTTGATGGAAAGAGAACCTGGCAAAAGGAGCTTTCGCAGTCCAACGTGCGCCCCACCTTGCCCGATGCTGTTGCAGGCGATATTACCGCGGCAATGCCGTACCGCGCGATGACAAATATCATTCATTTTATTCAAGCGGTTGACGAGGTTGTCCCCGGCTTTGCTTCTCACGAAACGCTGTTGTATTCTCCCGAATTAAAGTTTTACAGCAACCGCGTCCAAATGGACGAAAACTTCAACACCAGCGTAGAGGGCCTTCATTGCCTTGGCGATTCGAGCGGATGGACGCGCGGCTTGATGATGGCTTCCGTTATGGGCGTTCTGATGGGTCGTATTCTGGCATAAAAGGCGCAAACCAAATAGCACAATCCAAATAAAAAAACGCGGCAGAAGCATTGCTTCCGCCGCGTTTTCACTTATTCTTCTGTGTTTCCGGATAAAAGGTCGGATAGAATGGTAACGGAATCAAAGGCAAGACGATAGAAGTTAGCAGCGGCGCGAACGTCAACTTGGCGAAGCTCTAACGTGAGGTCGCTCTGGTAACCGATGTCGCGGAAGGCCGCCATAAGCTTTGGCCAATCAAGATATCCGTAAAGGGGAAGCAGATGCCAATCCTGCTCCTTGAAATTGCTCGAAACGTGAGTGGTGATAATGCGTGAGCCGAGCTGGCGCACAACCTTCGGCTGATCAAAGGACATCAGATTTGCGTGCCCCGTATCCCAACAGATGCCGATGGGCGCACCCTGAAAGCTATCCACAAGCTCGCAAAGATCATCGGGATCAGAGGAATAAAAGCGATGCTGCGGACAATCGGGAAAAATGGGTATGTTTTCCACCGCAACCGTGACCCCAGCCTTAACGGCCGTTTCTAAGAGGGGCTTAAGCGCTTCACGGTTATGTTGATAAGAAAGCCGCCAGTTGTAACCCTCGGTAATGGCGGTACGAGGATGATAAACGCCTGTTTTGGCACCCAATATAGCAGTCAGCTCTAAACCGTGGCGAATGGAAGCCTCGCGCGATGGGTCTATCACCGTGCTACACAGAAGCGGGTCGTAGCAATCCAAGTGCGTTTGCGTAGCCACCATACCGTACGTATCCAAAAGTGCTCGGCATTTTGATGCGACCGCAACGGAATCCTCCTTCTGACTTAACGCACCAATATCGATACCAACGGCGCGAAAGCCGGCATCGCGCGCAAAGGTAAGCTCGCTTTGAAATTCTTGATAGGAGGATGCGTGTACGTAAATGGCTCTTTTCATCTTCTTGCCCCTTTTTAACAAATGTATACCTTTGGCTGTCGAAAATTAAGTACGGAACGCAGAGAGCAGGGAAAGGCGCTTGCCTGAATAGCGGTAAGCAAGCTCAAAGTTCCGCAGCTCCTTGTGACAATGCTCTAAATCCGCATAGATGCGGAAGAGAATGAAGGCGCCAAGGCTTGCATGCGTTTTTTGCGCTTCAAGAAGCTCAAGGCTTTCAACGGCATCCGCATATTTGCCCTCCTTCATCAAGCGCTTGGCCATCATATGCTCGCGCAAGACGGAATCAGCGTAGGTGTATTCCATATCGCTTTCCGTTATGTAGAAATACAAATCCGAGGCAAGTGCGCTTTGCGCCAATTTATCATAGAGCGCGGTGTCAAGCTCAAAGCGGGGAGCTTGCACGTTGTCGGCAATAGCGCGCAAAAGCTCAATTTTGGCGCGTATATGCTCAGTAGGGTATGCGGTGGCATCGCAAAAGTCTTTTGCGCGTGTAACGGTTTTGAAAAGAGTGGAGAGAGAGCCGCCGAATAAAAGCTGAAAGCCGTAAGCCACGGAGGCCTCTGCCAAAAGCAAGGCAAGCTCATCGTCCGTTTCGCCCAGGCGTGTTTCCCAAAGCTTTAAAAGCTCCTTGTAACGCTCTTTTTCAAACAGTCGCTTCATGGCGGGAAGAAGCTCCATTTTTTTATAAGACAGCAAATCTCCCTTTTCGTCCAGAAGATAGCCGACAGGTATCTCCAAGCGCTCCGCCAAATAACAAAGCGTGGAAAGAGAGGGAAGCGCCGCACCGTTTTCGATGCTGCTTAACATATTGCGGGTGATTTCGTTTCCTGCAAGCTCGCTTTGCGTCATATTCATTTTCTTGCGAAGCTCACTTATTTTACTTCCGAGAGTCATAGAATTCCTTTCAGACCTTTTTAATGAACAACGTTTCCGAAATCCACCGCGTCATCTATGGAGACGTTATCAAGCAAAGCTCCTTCGTCTGAAAAGCGGTTGATTTGCGTTAAGCTGTCAGGCACTCTTCCAACGATAATCGTTTGCGCGGCGCAAAAGGAGTGGGCAAAGGTCATTTTTTGTGTTTTGGTCGGTAAAAGATAGTAAAAATCCATTTCCATAACGAAATTGATGCTATGAATCGTTTGGTTGATTCCCGCCTCCGTGAAGCTGGTGTTAAAGCCTGCCTGCATACTACCGGCAGTCTCAACGCTGACCGAAAGCGCTTTTCCTTGTCCTGAAAGGAAAAGAATACCAAACAAGTTGGCAAGGGGCAGAGAAACCTGCAAGGCGCCGTTTTGCCGAAACACAGACAATATGTTTTTGGCAATCTGATAGCGCAGGGCATTTAGCGTTACCATATCTGCCGAAACGGCCGTGATTTCGCCCTCTGCATTTTTTTCAATATGTATGAGGTCGTTATAGGAAAGTTCGGATTCTGCCAAGGTTTTTCCAACGATTTCAGCGCACAAAACGGAGGCGTTATGGACGATTTCCGTTTCTGCCAAGGCGGCAACGTGGGGCAAAAGTCGGTAGTTGAACAGCAGAATCAAGAGAAAAACCGTGATGAAAAATGAAAGAAAAAAACGTTTTTTCTTGGAGCGCTTTTTGACGCCGACGTAATAAAGGCTTCCCATATCATCCTCACTTTCTCTTTTCAGGATATGTTAAAGCAGAAAAGGGAGTGACGGGAGAGGGCTTGGCGATATACAAAGAGGATTAGTCCTCATCCTCCTCTTGCACGGGCTTTTTCGCCTTTTTGACCTTGATTTGCGCCAAAGGGTTGGCGTCTATCGCGTGCGCCATATTTTCGTCGTTAATGTGTGTGTAAATCTGGGTTGTGTTGAGCTGCGCGTGACCGAGAATATCCTTCAAAACGCGAACGTCCACGTTGCCCGTCTGGTACATCAGGGTAGCGGCGGTGTGGCGCAGCTTATGAACAGAAAAGCCGCGGCCTGCGTAGCCTGCCATATCCATATACTTATAAATCATCCATTGTACCGTCTTGTTGCTGATGCGCTGATAGCGCGAGCTGATAAAGAGGGCGGTGGTTTTAATGCGCGAGGTGTCCTGCGATTGACGGAAAACAATATAATCCACAAGCGCGGCACGGCAAGCATCATTGAGATAAACAACGCGCTCCTTGTTTCCCTTACCGATAACGCGCAGGGAGCGGAGTTGGCTATCCAAATCGGTCAAATTGATGCCTACAAGCTCGGAAAGACGCATACCGCAGTTTAAGAAGAGGGTAACAATGGCAAAGTCGCGCAAAACGGTGGCCGATTCCGTATCGTTTTTGATAACCTCTAATAAGTGGATGCTTTCCTCCAAGGTCAATACCTTCGGAACGGTTGTGCGCTTGCGAGGAGAGCCGATGTCGGCGGTAGGGTCAGTTTCAATCAAATGCTTACTGACGCGCAAATATTTAAAAAAGGTTTTTAAGGACGAGAGCTTTCGGGATTTGGCCGCCCAGCCGTTACTGCGGTTTTCACCAACGTAAAGCATAAATTCAAGAATTTGTGTTCCTGATATGGCGCGGATATCCTCAATTCCAATGCGGCGAATGTCAATTTGGGTAAATTCCTCGCTTTCAAGAGAAATTCCCAATCGCTCCGCCTCTAAATAGCGGAAAAAGGTGCGTAAATCCAAGAGATACTCGCAAACGGTTTTTTCGGAGCATCCCTCAATAACAGATTTATAAGAAGCAAATTCGCGAATCAAGGGAGGAAAGAGCTTCATTTCATCGCTTTTTAAGGTTAAGGTTGCCAAGGCGCAACTCCTTTCATCTTGAAATAAAAGGGAAGGTGGTGCTTTTAGTTTTTTTGCCCTTCTATTATACAAAAAACAAGGTTTTAAAAAGTGAATATTTTGTGAATAATGAAACGTTTATCTTTCCGTATTAGTTTAGACACAACTTTCGTTTACAATAGACGGAGAATATGATTATTATGGCAGAAGCGCGCTGCGTGCCTGTGCTTTTGAATCAACAATGGAGAAGGTATATGAAATTCTTTAAAGACAACCTGCATTTGATAAGCCGTCTTTTCGTTAATCAGCTTGGTATGACGATGTTCAGCATCGTTTTAATGATGGCTTCCAGCAAAAACAATGTTATTTCCCTCTGCTTCAGCATTTTTTCCACGCTTTTTTATCTTTATCTGATTTACACGGTTATGTGGGAAGCGGGAGCCAAGGATGCTATTCGTATTGAGCAGGGCAGAATGGAACAAAATCGCGCTTTTCCCTGGAAGGCTTCCTTTTGGGCGAGTGTTCCTAATTTCTTTATTGCGCTATTGATGATTATCGGCTTCTTGTTCGGCTATCTCTTTTCCTCGGCCGATGGTGCGCGCACGCTTTACGTGGTTATGCGTCTGGTCGTTGGTCTTTTTGAGGGTATGTATGTCGGCATTTTCAGCAGCATCGTCAGCCTGCTTCCCAATACCGATTTGATATATGCCGCAAGCGGTGTTGTCTTTTACACCCTCTCTTCCTTGCCTATGATGGTGGTCTCTGCCGTGGCATACTCCTTTGGCCTCTGTAACAAATACTTTTTGATTCCCAAGCCCAAGGCAAAGAAAAAGGGTTGACTTTAAGAAATATTGTATCTTTCCCCTTCATAAAATGTGATACCGTTTTATGAAGGGGATTTTTGTATGCAGAAGCTTTTTGGTTTTTTGAACAAAAAGGGAGTCGAGAGTGTCATTTTATGCTTTTTGATTTTCTCGATTCTCTCGTATAATGCCCAAGACATGTTTCTACCCAAGGAGGCCGTCGCGGTTGGGGGCGTTGGCTCATCTGTTATTATTCTTGACGCAGGACACGGCGGAACAGATGGGGGAACGATGGGAAGCACAGGCGTGCTTGAAAAGGATTTAAACCTTCGCTACGCCTTGCTGCTTGGCGAGCTTTTGTCCTCCTTTGGTTACAAGGTTGTACAGACGCGCACAACCGATTCTCTCGTCTTGAAGGCGGGAGAGGACAGGTACGGAATGCGAAAAAAATGTGATCTGAAAAACCGCAAGGATATGATGGGGAAATATGCCGATGCCATCTTCGTCAGCATACATATGAATGCCTTTCCTATTTCGAAATACAAGGGAATGCAGGTCTATTATGCCGAATCGGAGGAAAGCCGCTTACTTGCCGAGAAAATACAAGGGGCGGTAAAGAACCATCTGCAAACGGACAACGAGCGCGTTCCAAAGGAGGCAGACTCGTCCATTTATCTTTTGGACGGTGCTAAGGTCCCCGCTGTTCTCGTTGAGTGCGGTTTTTTGTCAAATGAAGAGGATGAAAAAAATTTATCGGACGAAAGCTATCAAAAAAGATTGTGTTTTTTGCTGCTTTGTGCTATTATGAAATAAAGACTTAGGAAGGGCAAGCTGACAATGAAGGAAAAAAACATTTTCGTTTGCAGTGAATGCGGATACGTTAGCAAAAAATGGCTCGGGCGATGCCCCGAATGCGAGGCGTGGAACACAATGGAGGAAGAAGCGCCGCCGCAAGCCGAAAGAAAAACAGGTGAAAGAGCCAAAACGGGCGGCGCCAAGGCAGAGCTTTTGACGGATGCGGCACTTCCGTCCTATATGAGAAGCGAAACGGGGATGCAGGAGCTTGACAGAGTTTTGGGCGGTGGCCTTGTGCTTGGCTCCGTGGTTTTGCTTTCGGGCGAGCCCGGAATCGGTAAATCCACGCTTTTGTTACAAATCTCCAACGAGCTTGCCAAGAATCACCGTGTGCTTTACGTATCGGGAGAGGAATCCAAGGGGCAAATCAAGCTTCGCGCCGACAGGCTTGCCGTGAAAAGCGGAGAGCTTTATGTTTTGACCGAAACCAATGCAGACGCGATTATGGATGAATGCCGCCGTATTGCTCCCGGCGTTTTAATCGTTGACTCTATTCAAACGGTATATAGCGATCGCTTCACCTCTGTTTCGGGAAGTGTGACGCAGGTGCGCGAATGCGCGATGACCTTTATTAGCTACGCCAAGGAAACAGGAACCGCTGTTTTTCTCGTTGGCCACGTTAACAAGGAGGGCGGCATTTCCGGCCCCAAAATTTTGGAGCATATGGTGGATGCTGTTTTGTACTTTGAGGGCGACAGGCGGCAGGCCTATCGCATCGTGCGCGCGATGAAAAACCGTTATGGCTCCACCAATGAAATCGGTGTCTTTGAGATGGGCGATATGGGCTTGAAGGAGATTGCCAATCCCTCCGAGGTAATGATGCAAGGGCGTCCTGCAGGGGTAAGCGGCAGCATGGCCTGTTGCGTTATGGAGGGAAGCCGCCCGATTATCACCGAGATTCAAGCGCTTGTGGCGCAAACGGTATTTCCAACGCCTCGCCGCACAGCCGATGGCTTTGATTACAATCGAATGTGCCTCCTGATTGCCGTTCTGGAGCGCCGCTTACGCCTGCGCTTCTACCAGAACGACGTATATTTGAATATTGCGGGCGGTATGCGGTTGGACGAGCCGGCAGCAGACTTGGCGGTTGCTATTTCTTTAATTTCCGCCATTACCGACGCCGTTATTCCTGACGATATGATCGCCTTTGGCGAGCTTGGTCTGGCAGGAGAGGTGCGCGCAGTGTCACACGCCGAGTATCGTGCCAAGGAGGCCTACCGTATGGGCTTCCGTAAAATTGTGATGCCCAAGGCCTCTGTGGAACGCTGTGCCTCGGCATTGAAGGGAAAAGCGGAGATTGTCGGCATTTCCGCCATTTATGAAATATTGCCGTATTTAAAGAAGAGGGAAGAGGGTTCTTCCAATTCTTAATGTTTTAGCCGCAGGGATTTCCTTGCGGCTTCTCTTTAAAAAGGAGTGATGTGGCTTGAAAAGAAAGGCAACGCAAAGCGAAAGCAACCCGTTTCCGTATAGCGATTCAAACAAGCGATACTATACCTACGATTACTACTTAAAGCAGACCTATGGCGGTAAGTGCGCCAAAATAACGCTGGACGCGGGCTTTACTTGTCCGAACATTGACGGACGTTGCGGTGTTGGCGGCTGTATCTATTGCTCCTCGCGCGGAAGCGGCGATTTTACCGCAGGGGCGCATCTGTCTATCAAGGAGCAATTCGCGATACAAAGGGAAAAAATAGGCCATAAGTGGCCGAATGCTAAATTTATTCCGTATTTGCAGGCGCACACCAATACCTACGCGCAAATTGATAAATTGCGCGAGACTTACGAAGAGGCGCTTTCCTTGCCCGATACCGTTGCTCTTCATATTGCCACGAGGGCAGATTGCTTGCCCGAAGAGACGGTTGCCTATATTGCAGAAATAGCGGAAAGGACGGACGTGACCGTTGAGCTTGGGCTACAAAGCGTCAAGGATGAAACGGCCGCTCTTATCAATCGCGGCCACAGCTATGCCGATTTTGTGAGAGGGTACGAGCGTTTGCGCGCCGCTTCGGATAAAATTCGGGTTGCTATTCATCTTATCAACGGCTTGCCGGGCGAAACGGAGGAGGATATGCTGACATCCGTTCGCGAAATCGGAAGCTTGCATCCGCACGAGGTCAAAATCCATCTGCTTCACGTTTTGAAAGGAACAGTTCTTGGCGAGATGTATGAGCGCGGCGAATATACGCCGATGGCAGAGCAGGATTATGTAAGCGTGGTTGTCAAGCAGCTGACGCTTTTGCCGAAAGACATCGTTATCGGGCGTCTGACCGGGGATGGCCCTGCCGATATTTTGCTCGCGCCCTTGTGGAGTAAAAGGAAAACCGCAGTCCTGAATGAGATTGACAAAACGTTATTTTGCCATAATTTGTGGCAGGGAAAATGTGCAAAATAACCAAAAAAAAATATTTTTTTTGATTTTTTTGGTAATTTAATACAAAAAAGTATTGCATTTTTTAAAAAAGCAATGTATAATGGGTGTAACAGGTGTATATAGCGCTGTTGCAGATCTTTGTAAAAAAGTCTCTTTTTTCAAGATTTGAAGCTATGCATCGGCAAATAAAATATAAGGAGAAAACACCCAATGGAATTGTTTGAAACCAAAAACATTCGAAACGTATGCTTGCTCGGCCACGGTGGCGCAGGAAAGACCTCGCTGGCAGAAGCAATGCTTTACATCGCCAAGGCCACCGATAGACTCGGTAAGGTTGTGGACGGAAATACGGTCAGCGATTATGACGCAGAAGAAGTTCGCCGTGGCTTTTCCATTAGTGCGTCTATTCTTCCTTTGGTTTGGCAGGGAATAAAGGTTAACGTGCTTGATACCCCCGGCTATCCCGACTTTGAGGGCGAGGTTCGTCAGTCCATTCGCGTGGCAGACGCCGCCTTGATAGTGGTTGACGGTAAGGCAGGTATTGAGGTTGGCACAGAGCTTGCCTGGAATATGGCAGATGAGCAAGGCATTCCCAAGTCCTTCTTTATCAACCGCTTTGATGACCCCGAGGCGCGCTTTTACAAGGTATTTGAGGCTTTGCGTGAGCGCTTTGGTGTTGCTATCTGTCCTGTGCAGATTCCTATGATTGACGAGGATAAGGTAACGGGCTTCTTGGATTTGCTTGATTTTGAAAGCTATATCTTTGACTCTGCAACGGGCGACTACGTATCTTTGCCCATTCCCGAGCAGTTTATGGAGATTGCCGAGAAGTACAGAAATATGCTGTACGAGTCCATCGCCCAGACGGACGATGCCTTGATGGAGCAGTTCTTTGCAGGCGAGCCCATTTCTCGTGAGGATTCTGTGCTTGCTATACATAACGGTATTATTTCGGGCGAAATCGTACCTGTGTTCTGCGGTGCTGCGACGAAAATGTGGGGCGTTAAAACCCTGCTTGACACCATTGCGGATTCCTATCCTCGCCATACTGCCAAGAAAGTTGAGCTTTCCGAGGAGGGAGACGAAATTGTCATTGACAAGGAAGGCTCTACGACCTCGCTCTTCGTATTTAAAACCTATTCTGACCCCTTCGTTGGTAAAATGTCCTTCTTCAAGGTTATGAACGGCACCTTGCGCCGCGATGACACGCTTTTCAACCTGTCCAGCGACACGCAGGAAAAGATTTCGCGTATATACGTTGTGCGCGGCAAGAAGCAAGAGGAGGTACAGGAGCTCGCTTGCGGCGATATCGGTATGACCTCGAAGCTCGTCGCCACGGGCACCAATGACACTCTGACGAACGCCGCAGGCGGCGCCGAATACGCCAAGATTACCTATCCCAAGGCCTATTCCTCTAAGGCGGTTGTTCCGGCAGGAAAGGGAGACGAGGACAAAATTTCGGGCGGTATCGCGCGTCTTTTGGAGGAGGACTCCACGATGCGCTTTGAAAACAACGCCGAAACCAAGCAGCTGGTGCTTTACGGCCTTGGTGATACCCATCTGGATATTGCCGTTGCCAAGCTGAAGAATCGCTTTGGTACGTCTGTTGCCTTGGAGGCTCCCCGTATTGCCTACCGTGAGACTATCAGAAAGAGAGTGGACACGGAAGGAAAGCATAAGAAGCAATCGGGCGGAAGCGGACAGTACGGTCACGTCAAAATCGTTTTCGAGCCCGGTGAAGAGGACGGCTTGACCTTTACCACCTCGGTGGTTGGTGGCTCTGTGCCGAAAAACTATTTCCCCGCAGTAGAGAAGGGCTTACAGGATTGTATGGCACACGGCGTCTTGGCAGGCTATCCGCTGGTTCGTTTGGCGGCCAACCTCTACGATGGCTCCTATCACGATGTTGACAGTAATGAAATCTCCTTCAAGCTTGCCGCCGCATTGGCGTACAAGAACGGTATTCCCAATGCCTCTCCTGTGCTCCTTGAGCCTGTTGGTGAGCTGAAAGTATACACACCCGATGCGTACGTGGGCGACGTTATGGGCGATTTGAATCGCCGCCGTGGCCGCGTGAACGGCATCGAAGCCGCCCATAAAGCAGGGCAGCAGATAGTGATTGCCGAGGTGCCCACCGCCGAAATGACGGATTACGTGGTTGCTTTGCGCGCCATGACCCAAGGACGCGCGCGCTTCGACTTCACTTTCGTTCGTTACGAGGAGGTTCCCGCAAACGTAGCCCAAAAGGTTATTGCCGAGGCACCGAAGGGAGAATAAGCTAACACAAAAAATATTTTGTCGGTTGGGAAGGATAAAAGCAAGCGCTATGGATAACAAAAATCAGTATTCCGAGGAACAATGGCAGGCGTGGGACAGTATCGCCGATGCCTTCTATGTCCAATGTGTGCATTGCTGGAAATCCTCTCCCCAACCGTACAGAGTCCTTGCCTCATCCTCTGAGAGCACTTATCGCATCCCCATTGAGCGAAAAAGCTATGTCATTCAAGAGGGGGCATTTGTCGGAGTTTCTGTATCCTGCGGAGAAAAAAGCGGCGTTTTGTATTTTGCCGACGCGGAAAAGCAATTCTTTTCTGTCGCCGAGGGTGACGATTTGGAGTATGACGCTCATCGGTATACCTTGATGAGAAAAACAGAGGATGAAAGGAAAAAGGTTGTCCGTATCGAGGGCGTGTCAGAGGTGGTCCAAAGCGCCGTTCTGCCGTATGCGTACGCCGATGAGATTTATATTGGCGAAGGCGTGACGGCAATAGGCAAGAACGCTTTTCGGAGTATGCAATACCTGCGCTGCGTTCATTTGCCTGCTTCCTTGACCTATATTGGAAAGGGTGCCTTTGCGGGCTGCGGAAGCTTAGAAAGCATCGAGATTCCGGAGGGAGTGACGGTGCTTGAGGAATATCTGTTTTCCAACTGCCTTCGTTTGAAGATGGCGTCTTTGCCCTCCACCGTACACACTATTAAAGAGGGCGCCTTTCATTACTGCACGTCCTTGGAGGAAATTAACCTTCCTCCGTCCTTGGAGTGTATAGGGAAAAAGGCGTTTGCGGATTGTGAGGCGTTAAAGACAATTACCATGCCCGAGAAAATTCGCTCGATAGGCCCTCATTGCTTCGATGGCGCGACGGGGCTTGAAGAGCTGAGCTGGGAGGGCGAGGGCGTCGAGGAAATCCCCGAAAACGCATTCAGAAGCTGCATCTCCTTGGGCAACCTTTCTCTGCCAAAATCCATACGAAAAATCGAGGCAGGAGCCTTTTATAACTGTATGCATCTGCGTATAGACACCTTGCCGCCCAACATCTCATATATCGGGGATTGCGCCTTCCAGGATTGCCTTGGTAGCGAAAGCCTCACTATTCCGCGGCATCTTTCTTATTTAGGAGGACACGCCTTTTTTGGCTGGGCTCTGTTAAAGGAGCTTCGCTTTAGCGGGGCAGAGAAAGTCAGTACCACCGCCTTTGCTAGTTGTCCTCTGTTAGAAACGGTGTATGTAGAGGATTTGGCACTCTATACCCAAACGGAGTTTCAAATGGATACTACCTCCTACTTTTTCGGTAGTGCTCCCTTTGGAAGCTTAAAGCGCTTTTTTGTCAACGGCGCTCTGCTTGAAAGCCTTGTAATACCCGAGGGTGTCGAGCGTATAGGCGCGAGGGCCTTCTACGGAATCGAAACGCTGAAGGAGGTTATCATTTCAAACGAAGTAACCGTCATCGGCGAGGAAGCCTTTGCAAATTGCGGAAATCTCCGCTCTGTGTTCTTTGGAAAAGGCGTTTC
>JAZRFK010000059.1:0-11802 GCA_045661325.1 Eubacteriales bacterium
ATCTCCTTTACTGACAGAACGCAGTTATATAATTTTGCATAGCGTCGGAAATGATGCGTACGGCATCATCTCTGCCTCTTACCTCATCTACTGCAGTATCCTTACGTTCAAGGTTTTTGTATACCTCAAAGAAATGCTTCATTTCGTCAAAGATATGAGCGGGCAGCTCGGAAATATCCTTGTACTTATTATATGTAGGATCGCCAAACGGAATAGCGATTATCTTTTCGTCATTTCTGCCGCCGTCGAGCATCGAAATGTAGCCGATGGGATAGCAGCGAACGAGGGTTAAGGGCTCAAGCGCCTCGGAGCAAAGCACCAAAACGTCAAGCGGGTCTCCGTCATCACCGAAGGAGCGCGGGATGAAACCGTAATTTGCAGGGTAGTGGGTTGAGGTATATAAAATGCGGTCCAGGACGATGAGGCCCGTTTCCTTGTCAAGCTCGTATTTCTTTTTGCTTCCCTTGGAAATTTCAATAACAGCCACGAAGTCCTCAGGCTTGATGCGCTTGGAATCTATGTCGTGCCAAATGTTCATCTTTTTCTCCGTTCTGCCGTGATAAAACGGCGGTCATTTTTTCATGATTGCTTCTATATGATATACCTTATTATACACCCGTTTTCCCCAAAACGCAAGCCTTGCTTGGAATTTAAGAAGCGCGTTTTAAAGAAGGGCTTATAGACAAGGGCAATCTTATACGGTGTTGTTTTCCAGCTCCTTGTATTCTCTTGGAGAAACGCCCGCTTTTTTGCGGAAGCATCTGGAAAAATAGTTCTGGTTTTCAAAGCCGACAGCCTCGGCTATCTCACGAACGGAAAGCGAGGAGCTGAGCAAAAGCTCCTTGGCCTTTTCGATGCGGATGCTGACGATAAAGTCCGTGTAGGAGCGCTCGGTAACCTCCTTAAAAAGATGGATAAACCGACTTTGGCTCAAACAGCATTCGGCGGCAAGCTCACGGACAGTCGGGGGATTTTTGACGTTTTCGTATATCTTTTTGCAGGCATCGTTGATGCGACTTTCTCCTTTTTTGCTAACGTTTCCGAGGCGAAGTGCGTGCTTGCGCGCCACGATGCCCAAAAGCTGATAAAGATAGGCCGTGCAAAAGGTCATATACATAGGGTTTTGCATGGCAAATTCGCGCACCATTCGCTCGGAAATTTCTTCAAAGCTCAGGCTTTTTCCCATCGCGAAGGTGGTAAGATCCCAAAGTCCAAGCCTGCGAAGCAGCGCCTCGCACCCCGTGCCGCTGAAATGCACGTAATGCGAAACGGAGGCGTCCTCCTTGCGATAATAGTATTTTTGCGGCTCGTTCGGCTTGAAAAGCAGAATGCTCCCCTCGGGAAGCCGATATAGCTCGCCCTTCCATTCCAAATGGCAAACGCCCTTTTCCACGTAAATCAACTGATAGTCGCTTCGGCCAAGCGGGCGGTCGCTGCCTCTGTCGCGCTTATAAATGCGCTCGATGCCGCAGCTGTTCACCTCTAAATGCTCGCTGGAAACTTTGTCGCTGCAAAAGGGGCTTTTTGGTTTTTTCGTCATCTGTATCACCTCAATTCATTGTAACACGCTATCTCCCGTTTGTCAATTAAAAATAGCAAAATTATGCTAATCAAAGAGGGGGTTAGCAAATTTGTGCATATACAAAAAAAGCACTTTATGCTATACTGAAAGAAAAGAAAAAAGCAAAGGAGTACCTATATGAATATCGATCCTATCAATCTTATTCCTGCAAGCGAGCTTGGAAAGGATAGCAAAATCAAGCTTTCCGTTTGCGACACCGAGCATGACCTTTACTGGCGTATGGCTATTGAGGTTTTGGAAACCATCAAGGAAAATAACGAAAAGGGTGAGGATACCATCATGGTTATTCCGTACGGCCCGCTTGGCCCGTACAGCCGCCTTGTTTACCTCGTGAATACCTATCGCATCAGCCTGAAGCGCTGCACCTTCATCAATATGGACGAGTATCTCAATGACGATAAAACCTATATCGACAAGTCCTCGCCCCTTTCCTTCCGCGGCGGTATGGAGCGCATCTTCTATAATCTGATTGACGATGAGCTGAACGTTCTGCCCGAAAACCGCCATTTCCCTGCTCCCGGTGAGGAACACAAGGTGATGGAGCTGATAAAGAAGGCAGGAAAGCTGGATATGGCATGGGGCGGCGTTGGCATCAACGGTCACTTCGCCTTCAACGAGCCGCCGGAACTCGGTGAGGCCTGCACGGCAGAGGAATTTTTGAATAGACCCACCCGTATTCTGCCCATTTCCCGTGAGACCAAGACCATCAACTGCTTTATGAACTGCGGCGGTGACCTTGATGCCATTCCGAAGTACTGCATCACCGTTGGTATGAAGGAAATGTTTATGGCAAAGAAGGTTCGTATGTGTATGCCGAGAGACTGGAATGCCGGCGCTCTTCGCAAGATTTTGCACGGAGGCGAAACGCCCTTCGTTCCTTGCTCTCTCTTTGCGCGCCATCCCGACGCAATGATTTATTGCTCGCGCGTTGCAACGGAGTCTCCCGTACCCGAAATCAGAATTTACAACAAATGAGAAAAACGCTGATTTTCAACGCAACGGCGGTTGTAAACGGCAAGCTGCAAAAGGGTGTCTCCCTTTTGCTTTCGGATGGAAAGATTGCAGACATCTTTTTGGAAAATCCGCCTGTTATGGACGCCGAGGGCATTGACGCCAAGGGGCAGTATCTTCTTCCCGCCTTTATCGAGCTTCACGCGCACGGCGGTGGCGGCTTCGATTTTGCCGACACCACCAAGGAAGCCTTTTCGGGCGCAATGCACACCCATCTTTCGCACGGTGTCACCCTTCTTTGTCCGACCCTCGTTTCGTGCGAGTGGGAAAAGACGATGGCGTTTTTGAGATTTTGCGAGGATTTCGGTAAGCAATCGGCTATGTTCGGCGGCGTTCATTTAGAGGGGCCCTTTTTGGCCCCCGTTATGTGCGGCGCGCAAAAGCTTTCCGTTATTATTGCGCCGAGCGAGGCGGAGATTGCCGCGCTTGAAGAGCATGCGGACATTCTTTCGTGTGTCACCGCTGCTCCTGAAATTGACGGAGTGGATGCGCTTGCGCGGCGCTTGACCGCGAAGGGCGTTTCCTTGTCTGTTGGGCACAGTAATGCAGACGCGCGCGCGATGCAAAAAGCGCTTTCTTTGGGCTTTAATCGCGTCACGCATCTCTTTTCCAGCACCTCGCGCCGTGCCAAGCAGGGAAGCTACGTTGTCGGCGGCATTGAAGAAACGGCGTTGCTTGAAGAGGGCTTTACGGTTGAACTGATTGGAGACGGGCATCACGTTTGCCGCGAATCCTTCCTTTTGACCGAAAAATGCAAGGGGAAGGACGGAGTTCTCCTCGTTTCAGATGCGATGCGAGGCGCAGGCTGTGTTGGCTTGACCGAGAGCTATCTTGGTGAGCTTCTCCCTGAAAATCGCGTGATTATCGAGGACGGTGTTGCCAAGCTTCCCGACCGTTCAAGCTTTGCGGGAAGCGTTGCCGTGGGCGATACGATGGTGCAAGCATTCGTTGGTCGCTATGGGATTCCTCTGGAAACCGTCTCGCATATGATGAGTGCGGTGCCCGCTCGCCTTTTGGGGCTTGAAAACAAGCGCGGAAAAATCGAAAAGGGCTTTGACGCCGAGCTCGTTTTGCTTGACGAAGCCTATAAAACCGTCAGAGTCTTTTCAAAGGCAATGGGGTAAATCGCCTTGTCCGACAAGGCGTAAAATCCTTCGGCGCCGTATATAAGCAGCAAGAGCAAGAATAAAAGGAGAAAACTCCTTCTGTTCTGCTCTTGCTTTTTTTGTAGGCTTGCCCTTGGTAAATATATGCACAAAGGATAAATTTTGTGTGTTTTATCCAAAGAGTTGCTTTTTCAGGGAAAAACTGTTATAATGAAAAGGAACAAGTCTTGCTCGTCGGAAGACGCGCAAGAAATTCCGTTTTGACAAAAGGGAAGAAAAGGAAAAAGCAATGAAATATCTTATCGTTGTGGATATGCAAGTGGATTTTACGACGGGGAGCCTCGGCAGTGAGGCGGCAAGTGCCATTATCCCCAAGGTCGTTGAGAAGGTAAAGGGATACGAGGGCAGAGTGATATTCACGCGCGACACCCATTTTGCCGACTATGCCCAAACCCAAGAGGGAAGAAGGCTGCCTGTTTCCCATTGTGTGAAGGGAACGGAGGGCTGGGAGATTTGTCAGGCGTTAAAGCCCTTTGCCCATACCGTTTTGGATAAAGTGACCTTTGGAAGCACGGAGCTGCCTCGCCTGATAGCAGAAGAGGGAGAGCCTGTGGAGGAAATTGAGCTTTGTGGGCTTTGCACGGATATTTGCGTCATTTCCAATGCGATGATTGTAAAAGCGGCCTTTCCCGAGGCGCGCGTTGTTGTGGACGCCGCTTTGTGTGCAGGCGTGACGGAGGAAAGTCACAAAACGGCGCTTTTGGCAATGCAGGCAGTTCAAATTGATATTGTATGAGTTGTCGGAAAGGAAGAAACGCGAAATGAAGCTTGCGCTTGGGGCGCTTTTGAAATTTGCCGTTGGCTTTGCCTTGGTGGGCGCGCTTTTGTTTTGGCCCGCAGGAAGCCTTTTCTATATGCAGGGCTGGCTCTTTCTTGCGCTGCTCTTCGGGCCGATGCTCCTGCTTGGCATCCTTATGCTTTTCAAGGCACCGGCGCTTTTAAAAAAACGCCTGGATGCCAAGGAGAAGCAGGGCGCGCAAAGGGGCGTTGTTGCGCTTTCGGGGCTTATGTTTATCGGCGGCTTCGTTGTGGCAGGGCTCGATTTTCGCTTTGGTTGGTCGCATATGCCCCTGTGGCTCACCGTTGCGTCCTCCCTTCTGCTGCTTGTGTCCTATGCGCTTTACGCCGAGGTTATGCGGGAAAATGCGTATTTATCCCGAACTATCAGGGTAGAGGAAAATCAAAGAGTGGTGGATACGGGGCTGTATGCCATTGTCCGTCACCCTATGTACGCGGCAACGGTGCTTTTGTTCCTTTCCATTCCCTTGGTTTTGGGCTCCTTTTGGGCGTTTCTCTGCTTTCTGCCCTATGTTCCCTTGATTGCGGTTCGCGCCGTTTTCGAGGAGCGGGTTTTAGAGAGGGAGCTTGAAGGATACGCCGACTATAAAAAACGGGTAAAATACAGAATGCTCCCATTCGTTTGGTAAACGATTGCGAAAAACGATACCGTATAAGAGAGGTCGTAAAATGAAGCTTTTGAATTTCGGCTCCTGTAACATAGACTATGTATATTCTTTACATCACGTTGTGGCTCCCGGCGAAACGGAGGCCACCGACAGTCTCCATATTTATTCGGGCGGCAAGGGCCTCAACCAGTCCGTTGCGGCAGCAAGAGCGGGGGCAGAGGTGTATCACGCAGGATGTATCGGGGAGGACGGCGATTTTCTGGCGCAGCTTTTGCGGGAAAACGGGGTTAACGTTTCCTATTTGAAGCGCGTTAAAGAAAAAAACGGCCACGCGATTATTCAGGTAACGGAGGCGGGGGAAAACTCCATTTTCCTGTATCCCGGCTCTAACGCGATGGTGACCTTTGCCGATATAGACGAGGTGCTTTCCCATTTTGACGAGGGCGACTTCGTTCTTTTGCAGAATGAAATCTCAAACGTTCCCTATATCGCCTCGTGCGCGCACGAGAGGGGAATGAAGGTCATTTTAAATCCCTCGCCCATTAACGAAGCCATCAAAGAAATTGATTTAAATAAGCTTTCGTACTTGATTCTGAACGAAATCGAAGCCCAAATGATAACGGGCGAGACGAGCGCAGAGGCGGCACTTTCTCATCTGTTGCGCGACTATCCCTCGCTTGAGGTGGTTCTGACGCTCGGCAAGCGCGGAAGCATTTACCAGGGCGGCGGCAAGCGCGTATATCAGCCTGCCTTTGTGGTTGAGGTGAAGGACACCACGGCCGCAGGTGACACCTTCGCGGGCTATTTTGTTGCGGAGCTTTTGCGCGGCGCGCCCGTCAAGGCGGCGCTTGAAATTGCCTCCTGCGCCTCGGCTGTTGCCGTGTCAAGACATGGGGCCGCTCCCTCCATTCCCAAAAAGGAGGAGGTTCTCGCGATGCGGGAAATTTTGCAGGCACGAACGGATGGAAACGGGGAAGAATAAGACCGCTTCCTGCCATATCAAAAAAGCCCTTGGTTAAGCGGCGCTTAACCAAGGGCTTCATTTTTTTGCTTATTGGATTTGCAGGCTGCTGATTTCGTACATATTGCCTACCTGCGAGTAGGTTATCTTTACAGTATCGCCCGACTTGACGAAGGGAAGAGCAGCGTTGACCTTTACGGAAACTCTGAACACTCTTTCCGCAAAATCCTCTGCGTCACCCGCCTTGGCTTCAAGGCGCATATAATAGTAGGTGGTTCCGTCCACGGAAACGGGGAGAATTTCCTTGATGATTCTTTCTTCAAAATCAGCGGTGTCCGTTCCCTCAATCAGCTTTTTATATTCCACCAAGGCCTCTTCCTTGGTTTCACCGGTCGCAACCAAGCGGTAGTCCTTCACGTTGACGTAGGCGTAGCGCTTAACGAGCCCTTCGTCATCCTTCAACATCAGAAAATAGGTGGGCGTTCCGCCGAGGTTTATCATAATGGGGTCGGAGGCGGCGTACCGCTTCTCCTGGTCCTTACCGATGGCAGACTGGGCGGCGGCGTATTCGGTTGCACCGCCGATACGGTAGAAGAAGGCCTCCTTCGTTCGCATATCAACCATCATCACGCCAACGATGGATTCGTCCGAGCCAACCGAGGTCATACCCGTTTGCAGATACATATTGCCGTTGGAATACACGTAGTTAACCCCCGTGCTGACCTCAAGCACCTCGTTCTTGGCAAAAATGGAGTTGAAGAAGCCGTTGACGTAAACACCCCAGTTATTTAACTGCTCGATGATAACCTCCTCGGTCAACACGTGGTTTATCCAGGTAGGCGCGGAAAGATAGTCGAAATACTCGCTTTCGCCCGTGTAGGGATTCGTCACTATCACGCCCAGAATATCCTTGCCGTTCAAATAGCCGATTTTGTTGGTGTAAATGGTTTCCACGAAGCGCGGCTCGCCCTCATCGGTCAATTCCAAATGGGCGTCCTCTGCGCGCCAGGCGGTCATATTGTTAAAATAGTTTTTTCTCGAAAGGTCGCTGTTGAAAAAGGCAGACTCGGTGTAGCGAAGCTCGGTCTTGACAACCACAACGTCCGAAGGATCGTTGGCGTTTATCATCACGTAGCCGGGAGAAACCCCTCTGTTCAGCCAAGGGAAAAATCCGTTGAACTCTATCGGTGCAATCCAGTAGAGGTTGTCTTTGTGGCAAATCATATAGTATTTGCCAACGCTGAACTGAGAGCCGAGATTGTCCTCGCCCAGCTTTTTGTCGCCCAGCTTTTCGGCAAGCGCCCTGTCAACAACGGGGATTTGCATGGTCGAATAATCCTCAACGTCCTCGGTGAAGCTGTGATTGTCCACCACGGGAATCATGTCTCTGTAGCTTTTGGACATGAAAAGCGGAGAGGTAAAGAAGTTAACGGCAAGATTGATTACGATAAAGGCAATCGCAAGGAGCAGAGGAAGGATAAATCCGCTTTTTTTCCACGTTTTTTCGCCTTGCGTTCCCGTTACGTGCAGCAAAAGCGGCACGGACCAGAGGAGCAAAAGCACGGAAATGAGAGAGCGAAATTCTGAATTTTCAAAATTTAGCGGAATCAGTAAAAGGTATGAGGAAACGGCTAAAATAACAACCGTCAGAACGCCGAGAATGATAAGAAGCGTTTTCTTCGTGATTTTCGATTTGCCAAAGGTGCCGTTGATAATTTCGTTAAAGGCACTTCTGAAATCGTTTGCTTGCTGCTTCATAGGGGTACCCTCCTGTATGTTTGCATTGGTATATATAGTATAGCACGAATTTGTTTTATTTCAATAAAAATTTTATAAAAGGAGAAAAAGTTGAAGCAGACACTTGACAAAGGCGCCCGTGGAAAGCTATACTAAAAGCGTAGTTGAGCGCGACTTAAATCGCTTTTTGAAAATTCTTAGTCTTTGAGGGGCGCTATCTCGGCTTTTGCTCGGGTTACTAAACGAAACTGCAAGAAAAGGAATAAAGCTATGAGAAAATATCTGCTTCCCGAAACGGGCAATTTTTACAAGGCAAACCTGCATTTGCATTCTGTGATTTCCGACGGTGCGTTGACCCCTCAGGAGTGGAAGGAAAAATATATGGCGAGGGGGTATTCTATTCTTGCCTATACCGACCACGATACCTTCGTTACCCATAACGATTTGACCGATGACAATTTCTTGGCCCTGAACGGCTATGAATTGGCTCTTGGCGCCAACGGTGGCAAAAAGACCTGCCATCTTTGTGCCATTCGCTTGACGGACAGCGAGGAGCTGCCCGCGTGCCTCTCGGACGGACTTTGGATTTTGGAAAAGCAGAACAAGCCGCGCCCCTCGGGCACCGTTGGCTATTATAACGGACAAAATCTTTCCTACACGGGTGAATGCATCAGCCGTATTTGCCAAGATCACGTAGACTGTGACTTCTTCGTGACCTACAACCATCCCGAGTGGTCGGGCGAAAACTATCCCGATTATATCAGCTATAACAATATGCACGCGATGGAAATCGTCAACTACTCCTGTCAGGTGGAGGGACATGACGAATATGACTCTATGGCGTATAACGATATGCTTCTGGCAGGTAAGCGCATTTACTGCACCGCCACGGACGACGCGCACGGTGAATACGCTGCTTACGGCGGCTTTACCATGATAAAGGCCGAAAAGCTGGAATATGGTGCGGTTATGCAGGCCATGTTGAAGGGGCATTTCTATGCCTCTGAGGGCCCTGCCATTGAGGAGTTTTACTACGAGGATGGGGAGTTCGTTATCAAGACTTCGCCCGTGAAGAAGATTCAAGCCCTTTTCCTCGGTGCGCGCTTGGGCTCTAAGGCAAGGAGCGTGAAGGCCGCAGAGGGTGAATATATCACCGAAATGCGCGTGAAGGCAAAAGAAGCAGTAGCGGTTCGCTTCACCGCCGTGGATGAAAACGGCAAGCGCGCCAACACCAACGCCGTCTTTATGGATACCCTGTAAGCATAGCTTGCGGTAAAAACGAAAGAGGAGGATTTTGATATGAAAGGGAAAAGGCCATCTGTTTTTTTGCTTTGCATTTTTCTTTCCGCGCTCTTTTTACTTTTTGGCGCATTCCCCGCCTCTGCCAATTCTGCCCAATATCATTGGGACGGTGTTGACAGAACGGGCGCTATCGTTTTGGGGGAGGCCTGCCCCATCGTTGTGGAAAAGGAGCTTCTCACCTTTGATATTACTTCCTTTCCCCAAAATTATTACGAGTCGCTTGAGGCTTTTCTTGCCTATGACGGCAGGGTAACGGCAGAATACACCTTTTATAACCCCTCGGAGCTTGACGTAAGGGCAACGCTCGTTTTTCCCTTTGGCACAACGGCCGATTACGCGCGCGTCTGGGATGACGAGAGGGAAAGCTCTGCCTTTGGCAGCGACACGGAAAAATACGATATTCTTTTAAACGGCGAGCCTGTGGAGAAAAGAATGCGCTATACGCTTGCCACTTGGCGCTTTGATTTGCAAACGGATCTTTCGCGCCTTTCTGACGGCTATATAGAGGACGACTTTTATTCTCCGACGCTGACGGTTACCAAGTATAGCTTCAAGGTCTCAGACGTTGATTTTTCCGCTTTTTCGGCGGCAACGGTGGCGTTTGACGTGGCGGAGGGAATGGGTGCACGCAGATTCTATATGCCCACCCAAAGCGGCGCGCACGTGCAAAAGGACGGAAGCATGCGGATACACGCCTCGGCGGATGATTTCGCGGAGCTTTACGTGTTTGGCGAGCCGCTTGACACACTGCCTACGTTCACGGTTTATCGGGATGGCGGAACGGAAAACGGAGAGGAAATCGTCGGCACCGTTTCTCTCTTTAACCTTGAAACGATGACCCTCTCGGACTTCGCTTTTTCAAATTTTGACGAGGCGCGCGGCGTCTCGCAAACGGATTGGTATAACGCGCTCGTTGCCGAGCTGAAAGAAAGCGGCAAATATCAGCTTCATCCCATCGTTTCCTGCTCGCGCTTTGAAAACGCCTTTGAGGGAAGCCTGATGCGCTGGTATGAATACACGCTTTCGCTTCCTGCGGGCAGTCGCGCCGTCAATACCGTAACGGCGCCCTTGTATCCCTCGATTGATTTGCGATATTCTCCCGCCGTGCAAACGTATACCTATCTGCTTTCTCCTGCTAAAACCTGGGCAAGCTTCGGCGCGCTTGACATTGTGATAAACACGCCCTATTATCTGACAGAAAGCAGTATGGACGGCTTTGAAAAAACCGAGGATGGCTATAAGCTTTCCCGAAACGGCTTGCCTTACGACGAGCTAATCTTCTCGCTTTCGGCGTCGGAAACGCCCGTAAGGCTTCCCTCGTACAGCGGCGGCAGCCTTGACGTTTATGAATATTGGCCCTTGGCCGCTATCGCGGCAGCTTTGGCCGCGCTGACGGTTTCGGTTCTTTGGGTTGTGGTAAAGCGCAAGGGAAAAAGAAAAGAATAAAAGGAGACCCCTATGGACTTTAAAGCGCTATTGGAGAAAATCGGTGTTGAGGAAGCGGATGCGGCAAAGATTCTTACTGCTGACGCCTTAATTGGCAAGGAAATCCTCCCCATCGCCGCGGCCTATATGCAGACGGACAGAGAAAAATGCCAATCCTTCTTGCAAAAGGCAGAGGCTCTGGCAAGAGAGGGAGCAGACGCTTATATGTTGCAGCTGCTTTTCTGGCTTCACTGTATGCCCACTCTTTATGCGGAGTATCTGGCAATGGGAATCAGCGAGGATATTTTTTATCGTTCTATGGCTGATTTTGCGTGCAAAATAAAGGAATGTAAGCAGATGAAGGGCGCAGTTGGCGTTTTTGTCGATTGGTTTGCCCCCTTCTTTGAAAAGAAGATGTTTGCCCTTGGCCGTTTGCAATATCACCATTATCCCTTGTACGTTGAGACTTATACACACGGTGATTTTACCTTGAAAAAGGGAGACGTTGTTTATCAATGCCATATTCCCTCATCGGGCAAGCTTCTGGTTGCCGATGTGATGGACTCTTTGCATCAAGCCTATCTCTTTTATAAAAAGGAGTTGAAGGGAAGCCTGCTTCCCGTTTGCTGCGCCTCCTGGCTCTTGTTCCCCGATTATCAGGGCAGGGTGTTTGCCCAGGGCTCCAACTTGGCAAAGTTTGCGGAGCTCTTTGAGATTATAGACGTTTACCCGACCGAGAGCTTTAACGATTTCTGGCGCATATTCGGCGTGGAATACGCCGAAAGAGATAAGGGCATTCCGTCCGATACAAGCCTGCGCCGCGCCTTTATTCGCTATATGGAAGAGGGCGGCGGCTTTGGCGCAGGCTACGGCATCATTCTCTACGACGGCGAGAAAAAGGAAATTATCAACCGCAAATAATAAAAGCTCCCAAGAGCCATCGGCTTCTTGGGAGCTTTCTATGTAAAGAAATATTTACAGATTGAGGAGCACGAGGGAAGCAACGCCCACCGCCAAGCCAATCCATTGGTAGCGGTTGAGCTTTTCCTTGTAAATCACAACGGCGAAGATAGCCGCCAGCACAACGCCGCCTGCCGCAATCAGGGCGTTGGCAAGAGAAATGACCATCACGGTATAAAGGAGAATAGAGAAGATATTGGCAAGCCCGTTGGCGGCGCCCTTGC
Organism: Eubacteriales bacterium; assembly: GCA_045661325.1. Classification (GTDB taxonomy): domain Bacteria; phylum Bacillota; class Clostridia; order Oscillospirales; family CAG-272; genus UBA1740. The sequence goes on from JAZRFK010000059.1 coordinate 11,775, forward strand.
CAATGGCGGGCAGCCAGCCGTAGCGGAA
>JAZRFK010000060.1:0-89999 GCA_045661325.1 Eubacteriales bacterium
CGCAACTTCACTATTGAAATATTCGCAAGTATGTGGTATAATATTGGCGAAAGTGAGGTGCATATCATGTCCGAATCCAAACTCCGCTCACAATCCATGGATTTTGCAGTTCAAATAATAAATCTTGTAAAGGCATTAAAGGAAAAACGAGAATCCATCATATCAAACCAAATAGGCAGAAGCGGCACCTCCATTGGCGCCAATATCCGAGAGGCACAGTATGCTCACGGCAAGGCGGACTTTATTGCAAAACTTCAAATCGCGCTCAAAGAAGCAAATGAGACAGGATATTGGTTGGAACTTTTATATAATACAAATTACATTACCGAAAGCGAATACAAAACGCTTGATTCCGCTTGCACGAGTATCAGAGTAATGCTTATATCTTCCATCAGCACCGCAAAGGAGAACGCAAAATGAAAAAGCTTGATAAAAATCAAAAAATCGGCATAATTGCGTTAGCAATATTTGTGGTTTTTCTAATTGGTTTTTCTGCGCTAAGCAGTCTTGTTCAAAGTGGTTCCATCCCCGATTTTGCTGCTAGCCAACGCGTACAAGGATTATTAGCTTTCGTAATGTTTTGTCCCCTTTGTATTGCTATGTTTTTTCTTGGAAAGCATTTCAAATCCAAAAACAGTAAAATAGGCAGTATTTTACTCTTTGTTTCTGTAGCATTGTTTATATTCGGTATTATTCAAGCGCTATTGTCATTGTTAGGTGCATATGGATCATAAAATTACGCACCTTTTTTGCGTTTTCACCTACACATACGCACCGTTTGTGCGCTTCTTCGCACTAAAAGAACCGAGCCTTGTGCTCGGTTTTTTTAGTGGTCGGAATGGTGTGTGAGGCCACCGAACGCAAGTATGCTTCTCTACTCTATCGAAGCCGCTTTGTTTCTCGATGCCCTAAATGCGTAGACACTACGACATACTTGCTACTAAAGTTATTTGCGAAGCAAATTACTTTTAGGGTCACGAATCCACAGAAAAAAAGCAAGTCTTTCGACTTGCTTTTTCTTTTTACTTTTCTTTTCCTCCCCCTCAACCTTCCTTGCTTGCATGGAAGCGAGAAATGAGAGTATGGCCGATGTCGGCCATAAGGCGCGCAAGCGAGGGGGCGAGAGGTGCCGGAACTGTTTTGAAGATATAATCGGCCTCATAGGTAAAGTCACCCTCGTAGCCGATTTCGGCAAGGGCAGAAAGGACTCTGTCCCAAGCGATTGCACTGCCGAAATAGGGGGGCAGATGCCTATCGTGCGCGTTATCAACGTCGTGCACGTGAAGGCAGGTGAGACGCTTTTTACCAAGGGCACGGATAAAGCCTGCGGCATCCTCGCGAACGAGCGAGGTATGCCCAATATCAAGACAACAGCCAAAAAGCTCGTGATTGATTTCATCGAAATAGCGAATCATCTCCATCGGGCGCGAGCAGGTGCTATGCACGTTTAAGATATGCATATCCCCTTGGAACATATTTTCGGTGCAAATACGAATGCCGTATTCCTCGGCGTAGGGCAAAAGGCGGCGGTAAAAATCCATATTGATTTCAAAAAGCTTCTCGGGCACGCCCTCTTCCCTATACTTCAAATGCTGACAGGGATGCACGATGATATTTTTTACGCCCAAAAGCGCGGCGTTTCTCATGGAGCAAACGATTTCTCCAAAGCGCTGTTCGGTTTGCGCCTCGTCTGCAAAGGAGCTGGCGTGCGGCGCGTGCGCCTGGATAAAGGAAATTCCCTTATCCTCGGCCCGACGGCGAATTTCAAGGTAATACTCCTTCGGATGCTCGTTTGAGCAAAATTCAGGGCCGTTCGAGGTGGTGAAATCCAAGCCATCAAAGCCTGCATCGGCAAGAATATCAACTGCTTTGGCAAGACCGTAATTATCGGCAAAATAGCCGGTTGGATTGGCAAGCCTCATCTTCCCTCTCCTCCTTCCTTGGCGGCATCGTAAATATCAATCAGGAACCGCCCGACGTCCGCCATAAAGCGAGATGCGGCAGGTGCGTTTTCAACAGGAAGCTTTTTAAAGAATTTATCTGCCTCAAAGGTAAAGTTGCCCTCATAGCCGATTTTGGCCAGCGTTTGCATCAATCGCTCCCAGTTGACAGATCCCGCATAGCTACCCATATGGGAATCCCACTCGTAGATAGCGCCGAAATACGGGAGAGTGTGATTATCGTGCATACCGTCCACATCGTGAATATGCAGACAGGTCAATCGCTCCTTGCCCATGGCGCGCACGAACTCGGAGGCCTCCTCTCTCACCAAGGCGGTGTGCCCGATATCCAGACAACAGCCAAAGAGAGAATGATTTATTTCATCGAAATAGCGATTCATATCGTAGGGGCGAGAGCAAGCAGAGTGCTGAACGATGACGCCCTCCTGCTGATACATATTTTCCGTGCATACCCGAATGCCGTATTCCTCGGCATAGGGCAAAAGACGGCGGTAAAAGGCCATATTCAGCTCAAAGAGCTTATCGGGAATGCCCTCATCGCGATAGGTTAAGTGCTGGTAAGGATGCACGACGATGTCCTTCACGCCAAGCAAAGCGGCGTTTTTCATCGAAGTGACGATTTCCCAAAAACGCGTTTCGGTTTTCTCTTCATCGGCAAAGGAGCTATTAAAGGGCGCGTGCGCCTGGACAAATGACACGCCCTTCTCCTCTGCGCGAGCGCGAAGCTCCGTGTAATAGGACGCGGGGTGCACATCCGTATAATACTCCTCGGAGGAAAACGAGGAAAAGTCAAGGCCCTCAAAGCCCGCATTGGCAAGAATATCAATAGCCCTCTCCATACCGAACTCGGTAGAGAGATGGTCCGTTGTGGTGACAAGCTTCATAACAAGCACCTCCTTTTGCTTTATTTTATCACGCAAAAAACCAAAAAGCAAGCCTTTCTGAAATTTCTTGCACGAAAAAAGCGCGTTTTTCCTCTTTCTGCTTTTCCTGCTTGGTGTTCTCCTTTCGCTACCCTGCAAACAGGAAAAAACTTCTTGCAATCTTCCCCTTCTTATGCTATAATTTTCTCGTAAAAACACCTGCGCCCACCCTTTCCTCTCTTATCTATACGCCTCTTGCGAACAAACGCCGCGCTCTTCTTTTGAGACGCAAGGGGCTATCAAAGAGCGAGGCAACGGGCATTTCTGAAAGGATTGCGATGCTATGTCACACAGCAAGAAAAACAAACGCGGAAAATCCTTATACATTGAGTCTTGGAACCCTTCTGCCAAAAAATTTATTAACACCTGTGCGCTTTGCGGCGCCGTAGGATACAACCCGACGATTGAAGAGGACGGCTTCATCAAGGACGGTGAGGACGGAAGAACCAATTACGAGCACGCGGCTATGCACGCGGAGCTGACGCGAACCTTAAAGCCCCTGCCATTAGACTTTCTTGGGCGCTGCCCTGACTGTGCCGCACGAATGGAAAGGCAGGCACAGAGCGAGTAAAAACCGCTTAAAAAGCGAAAAAGCGGTACGGGAATGCCGCCTTTGATAAATACTTTTCGCATCAAAAGGAGAATTTGCTATGCAGGGTATTTTTCTCAATATCGACATCAACACCGTTGTTTTCCCCTTTTTGAAAAGAATGGCGGAGAAAAGTGATGTACGAAAAGAAGATTTTTTTGATTTTATAGACCAATATCATCACACCCAAGTGACCGATATTGCCCTGAACGTGTTTTGCCAGATCTCCATGACTCCTTCAACCGTGTGGAGTGACGCGCTTGCATCCTATGACAGACGAGAGGAAAACGGCAAGGCGGTGGACTATCGGGAGATTTTGGGTAATCACCACAGGCTTTACCGTGAGCTGCATTTTGACCCGTACGAGATTTGGTTTGCACGGTGCCGCGAGCTTGGCATCACTTCCTGGCTTTCTGTTCGTATGAACGACTGCCACTGTCCCGACGAGGAGGCCGTTTGGATTCGCGGAAAGGAATTTTACGAGGCCGACGAGAAGGGCTGGAAAATAGGAGAGCGTTTCGGATACCACCGCCATTGCTTCAACTATGCCAAAAAAGAGCTCCGTGACAGGATGCTGGCCTATATAGAGGAGCAGCTTTTCCGCTACGACGTGGACGGACTGGAGCTTGATTTTTCAAGAGAATGGCTTTGCTTTGACGAGCAAAACAATCCCGTCTATACGCAAATCATGACGGAGTTTGTCGGCGCTGTGCGCCAAATCACCGACAGAGCGGCGGCAAAATGGGGACACGAGGTGTACGTTTTGATTCGCCTGATGCGCGACCTTGCTCAGAACAAAGCCCTCGGCTTTGACGCAGAGGCCATGGTGGCGCGCCGCTTGGTCGATATTATTTCTGTTTCTCCCCGTTGGGCAAGCAACGATAGCGATATGCCGATTTCCGAATGGAAGGCGCGCTTCCCCGACACACCCATTTACGCAGGCATCACCGATTTGACGAGCCTCAAGCCCACCTCCTATGAAACAACGGCAGGGCTTTCGGCGGCCTATCTTTCGGACGGTGCAGACAAAATATACCTCTACAATTATTTTAATGACCCCGATTCCCCCTCAACCGTATTTTTCAAGGCCCACAGAACCTGCGGCGACCTATCCACACTTGACGGCATTGCGCGGTGCTTTACCGTTCTATACCAAGACTTTGCCCCATTTGACACGCCCGCTTATCACCCCTTGCCCGCAACAGCCAAGGACTTTTCCCTCTCCGTTCTGACAGGGCCGCTCTTCCCTTACGAAAAGGCAACGCTGATTTTAGGCTTTGACCGCGAAATCGAGAAGGAATCCGTTTCCGTTTGGGTTAACGGCACAGCACCCCTTTGGCTTGGCAAGGCCGAACGCCCTCAAAACGCAACGGAGGAAGGTCTGCATTACGCCTTTGCTCTTTCTGCCGACGCGCTTACCAACACCCGCCAGGTGATTTCCTTGCAAACGGACAACGAGGCACTTACTCTTACCTTTGCAGAATTTTTCTTTCAACCCATCCGCTGAAACAAAAAAGGAGAAGCATATGAACGGTTACACCGCAAACGATGAAAGATACAACACCATGCGATACAACCGCACGGGAAATAGCGGACTGCGTCTGCCTGCCGTTTCCCTGGGCATGTGGCACAACTTTGGCAAGCAAGACAATTTTGAGACTATGAAGGCGATGTGCTTTACCGCCTTTGATTTGGGCATTACCCATTTTGATCTTGCCAACAACTACGGCTTTCCCAACATTGGAAGCGCCGAGGAGAACGTGGGGAAGATTTTAGCCACGGATATGAAGGCATACCGCAACGAGCTGGTTATCAGCACCAAGGCGGGCTACCGTATGTGGCAGGGTCCCTACGGCGATTTTGGAAGCCGCAAATATCTGCTTTCCAGCCTTGACGACAGCTTGATGCGACTCGGTCTTGACTACGTGGACATTTTCTATCACCACCGCCCCGACCCTGAAACGCCCATAGAGGAAACGATGGAAGCATTGGCACAGGCGGTGCGAAGCGGAAAGGCAATGTACGTTGGTCTTTCCAACTACAACGGCAAGCAGATGCGTAGAGCAACGGAAATTCTCGCCGACCTGCATTGCCCCTTTATCATCAACCAAAACCGCTACTCTATTTTAGACAGAACGGTAGAAAAGAACGGCGCCCTGCTTTCCTCTCGCGAGCTTGGCAAGGGAATGATAGTGTTCAGTCCTCTTTGCCAAGGCATTCTCAGCGACAGATATTTAAACGGTATTCCGTCAGACAGCCGCATTAAAACCAGCGGCATCTATTTGAAGGAAAGCAGCCTTGCCCCCGAGGTAATGGACAAGGTAAAACGGCTTTCCCTTCTGGCCAAGGACCGCGGAGAAAGCTTGGCGCAGATGGCGCTTTCCTGGCTTTTGGAGCAGGAGGGCGTTACGAGCGTTCTCATTGGCGCCTCTTCCCCGGCGCAAATAAAGGAAAACGCCGCCGCTATCCACCACGCGCCCTTCTCTGCCGAGGAGCTGGCTTTGATTGATCAAATTAGTTTATAAGGGAGACACATATGTTTTTAGCTATTCTTTTGCTTCTCTTTTCCGTTGCTATCGTTTTCTTTATGATTTTCATTCTGTCGGCCGGGTTTGACTCTTCGCAATGGTGGCTGATGCTTATATTCGCTCTTATGGCCCTTGCGTCTTTTCTCGGCGGACTTTACAAGCTTGAGGACGAGACCGGTTGCTTTACCAATCTTTTAAACAACCGCGACAAAAAGCGAGCCGCCAAGGCCAAAGCAAAGGCAGAAAGAGAGAAAGCCGAAAAGCCCAAAAGCGCCAAGAAGCCCTGCGCTGCCGCCAAGAACGTCAAATTCAACATCATTGTCGGCGCAATCGCCTCTCTTCTTCTCGTTGGCTACGCTTGGCTTGTGGTTTGGATTCTTTCAAACCTTCACCAAGATAGCGTTATTACGAACGTATGGCAATATTTCAGCATCGTTGGTATTTTGGTTTCCGCTTTGCTGTTCGTTTTCGCCGGCGTCCTTATCACGATGCACGATTTTAACGTTCCCGTTTTTTCGGGCTTTCACCCTGTCGGCAAGAAGGTTTCTCAAACCAAGCAATTCGTTCACCGCGCCTATATTGAGAAGGGCTATTTAAGGGCGCTTCGCCGCGTTGGCCTTATATACTTCTCTCTCTTGGTGCTTTTCTTTGGGATTCTCTCTATCTTTAACCATTACGCCCTCAATCTGCTTGTCTGTTCCCCGCTCTTCTTCCTTTCTTTGACGATGATCTACGATGAAAATGACACCTACAAGGACTACATCAAGGAAAAATCCAAGTGCGACAAGTGGGAAAAATTCGTTTGCTCCTGCGGAACGCTGATTCCCGGCAGCAAATTCGTTGGCAGAGCCAACCAAAGAGAGACGGAGGACCTTTATCGCGAAACTACCACCACGACCACAACAACCACTATCGGCAACACGGTTTACGTGGATACGGACGTTGACACCGATTACTATACCGTCACCAACTATTCCTACGATGACGTTTACATCTGCCCCAACTGCAAAAAGAAAAAGAACCTGCATTACACAGGCTCCACCAAAAGATATTTATAAGTGATAAAAAGGAACGGAAAAAGCAATGCTTTTTCCGTTCCTTTCGTTTAAAGGACTTATATCCGTCAGCAGTAGTATTTCTTGATAGCGGCGGCAAGATCGGCAAGATTTTCCTTATACGTTTCAAGATATTGCATCTTCATCATCTTCCAAGGCGCCGTCATAAAGCCGATAAGCTTCTCTTCTGCCATGCCCTCCTTGAAATATCTGACCACGTCGTCTGCGTTATTCCAGGACTCAAAATAACGAGAGGCACAGGGGATATACGCGTATCCGACATCAGCGGCGGCAGGAAGGATTTTTTCACGGAATTCAACATATACGGGATGATCCTCCGCATAGGTCATACCGAGCCTCTTGAAGTCCTCATAGGTGTCGATGAAATGCTCTGCCAGCTCTTCGATGGGCTTGTAATGCTCAGGATAAAGACCGTAATAATACCAAGGAGAAAGAAGCGCGTCCGTTCCGATTTCTGCCTTATACTTCTCCGTATCCAAAAGGAGCGGATCCATCCAAAGCCAAGGCGTTGCGCCCGTTTCCTTGACGGTATCCACCAAGAAACGCAAATCCTTGAAGAGAAGGTTCTTGCGGCGGTAAAGAACGAGGGCGTCATCTCCGTAATAATGCTCGTCTCCCTCCTCGTCCATACCGAGATGAATGTATTCGGGATGCTCGAACATCTCGTATACCTCTTTTATCAGGTCGCGGCATACCTCGTAATATTCGGGAGTGGAAAGCATCCGCTCATAACGGCCGAGCCAGATATCGTGTCCTGCGGAAAAGTTGATTTTGGGAATGACGGTGATGCCCATATCGCGACATCTTGCCAGCTCCTTTTTCACGCGCTCTGCCGACCAGGCGTTTTTGATGGAAATTTCAGGATGACTTTTGTATACAACGGCGTCACCAACGTCTAAAAGAAGGGTGTCAACGCCATACTCCTTCAAAAGAGGGAGTATCGCCTCCCAAGCCTCTTCCTCAAAGCTTTCGTAAATATCGGCGTCCTTTTTCTTCCACATACCGTGGCTTAAATGGATAAGTACAGCGGTTTTCATCAGAAAAATCCTTTCTTTATTCTACTCTTTACGCAAAAGAAGCCCGGCTTCTTTAAAGGAAGGCCGGGCTTTATGCGACTGTTATTCGCCGTAAATCGCGTCCCAAGCTTCCTTCATAAAGCGGAAGGTTTCCTCAAAATAGGGCTTGTTTTTAGGCTTCGTGGAGAACCAAGGAGCCGAAATGTAGCCGAGAATCTGAGAAGCGGGCGCTTTTTCCTTGAAATATTCCATCATATCAATGTGGTTGTAGTCACATCTGTTGAAGACGGAGGCGCAGGGGATATACAAATATCCCTCCTTCATCAAGGGCAGAACCTTCTCGCGATAGTTCACAAGGAAGGGATCCTCCTCAACGAAGCGGATGTTCATCTTTGCGTATTCGCCCTCGTTATAGTAGGTAACGTATTCTGCACGGGATTCAATGGGGGTCCAATGATCCTCGCGGAAGGCATTGTAGTTCCAAGGCATCAGAATCATCTCATCGGGACCGATGTGCGCCTTGTACTCCTCGGGGTTTTCGAAGAGGGGGCAGGACCAGGCAACAGGCTTGGCACCAACGGCGGTTACGCAGTCAATGTAGAAGCGAACGTCATGCCAGTACTGCTCACCGTTACGATAAATGCAAAGACCCTTAGTGGTGCAGTGCTTGGCATCCTCCTCGTCAAGACCGATATGGATATAAGCGGGCTTTTCAAAGATTTCATATACCTCACGAATAAGGTCATTCACCACGCGATAGTAGGTGGAGGTGCAAACCATTTTTCCGTACTCACCAAGCCACTCGTCATGCACGGTGGAAAAATTCAGCTTGGGAAGCAGGGTGATACCGAGCGCGCGGCATCTGGCAATCTCATCGTGCATTCTCTTGCGCGTCCAAGCGTTCTTCATAGCAAGCTCGGGATGGCTTGCGAACTCAACGGCATTTCCAACATCGATAAAAATCGTGTTGATACCCGTCTTGGCAGACTCCTCAACGATATAATCCCAAGTCTCCTCGTCAAAGCCCTGATACAAATCCGTGTATCCGCGATTCCATTGATTCATGCTCAAATGAACGAGAATGCCTCTCATCAATTCTTTCATGGTCAATTCTCCTTTAGTATTTTGTTCGTTTTTCGCCCTTCGGCAGCAATTTCATTCTAACATAGGGGTATTTAAAAGTCAAGCCTTTTCGCCGATATTCAGCGATTTTTCCACACTTTTTTCTCATTTTCAAAAAGAGGGTTGACGTTGCGCGGAACAAGGGCCAAGGAAGCGACGAGTACCTCCTTGGCGCCTCCCTGACGGCGCAGAAGCTTCGCGCATTCCGAGACGGTTGCGCCCGTCGTTACGATATCGTCTATCAATATAACGCGCTTTCCGTCAAGCTTGCATTTTGCGTCAAGACAAAAGGCGTCCTTGACGTTTTTGATGCGTTCTGCGTAGGTCTCCATACGCTTTTGCTCCTTGGCGTGCCTCCCCGCACGGACAAGACATTTCTGAAACGCGATACCGCTTTCTGCACAAAAGGCAAGCGAAAGAAGCCTTGCATGGTCATACCCGTTTTTTCTTTCCTCGCGCGGCGTTCGCGGCACATAGGTAACAAGGTACTCCTCTGCGTTATCCATGGGAATGAGGGTTGAAAAGGTATCGGCCAGCTCTCTTCCCATAAAATGAAAGAGCGTTTCCATATTTTTATGCTTCAAGGCAAAAATGATTTGACTTTCTGCCGAGCCCTCGTGCCCAGGGAAATAACGGAAAAGCTTTATCATGCGCTTGACGCCCGACTTTTCCAACAGGTCTGAAGGGCAAGTGCAGCTATCAAGCTGTCGCCCGCAACGGCCGCAATCAAAAAGCCTTGCGCGGCGATATTCGCCAAGGCAGTCAGGACATAGCGCGCCCCGCGTCTCCAAGGGCTCGCCGCAGACCGAACAAACGGGCGGATACAGCACCTCGCGCACAGAGAAAAGGGCGCGGTGCAGTTGATAGAAAAATGGCAAACGCATACTTACTCCTCAAAGCTGGGAATGAAGGACTCCGAGGCGGCGCTTCCCTCCTGCACATAGGCGTTTTCGATGCCGAGAGACTCCGCATACGAAACGAAGGAGGCATAGCTATACGGAGAAACCTTTTGGGATAAAATAGGGTGCCCGGCGGTTTTCTTCATTGGCGTATACTGGCTCATCAGGCTATAAATAACCTGCTCACCGTAAAGCGAATAGACTGTTTTTAAGCTTCGCTTGGCCTCTATCAAATGGGAGGGCAAAAGCAAAAAGCGCACGATTGTTCCCTTTGTCAAGCCGCCATCTTCGCGGTATTGAAGACTTCCCGTCTGTCGCACCATTTCCGATAAGGCTAAAAGGGCAACCTGAGGGTAATCGGGGGCAAAGGAATATTCCTCTGCCGTGGCTGATGCGCTATACCGCATATCCGTTAAATAAATATCGACAAGGCCGTCAAGAAGGCGCAGAGAGGCCACGCTTTCGTAGCCCGATGTATTGTAAACGATGGGAAGAGAAAGCCCCTCGGCCTTGGCTTGCCGCAAAGCGAGAATAACGCTTGGCAGATAGTGCGCGGCGGTGACGAGATTGATATTGGCCGCTCCCTTTTCTTCAAGCGAGAGAAAAAGCGCGGCAAGCTCCGAAACAGAATACGCCCTTCCCGTTTCACCTTGGGAAATGGCGGCGTTCTGACAATAAAGACAGCCAAGGCTACACCCGGAAAAGAAAACGGTGCCTGATCCCTTTTCGCCCACAAGGCAGGGCTCCTCCCAGGTATGCAGCATACTGTGCGCCACATAAACCGTTGAGGAAGCGTGACAACGGCCACGTTGGCCGTTTGCGCGATTGACACCGCAGGCGCGGGGACAAAGGCGGCAGGCCTCGTAATATTTACCTATATCCGTCATAGACGCCTCCTCTTTTTTTCTTTATTGTAGCACAAAAAAAGAAAAAACGCAAACGAAGCTGAAAATTTTTGGCTTCGTTTGCGTTTTTTAGCATCATTTCTCTTCTTGACCGTTTTTTTCTTGATGGGAAGCAAAACGGCGGGAAAAGACCGTTCCGAGTATTTGCTCGGCAGAGGCGGCAATAATAAGAGCGTTCTCGTCTGCCTTTTTGACGATTTCCTTTAAATGATAAAGCTCTCTTCTTTTGACGGCGCAGAGCAAGAGCCCCTCGTTTCCCTCGCCCTTCCCCTTCAATATGAGAATACCGCGCCCCAAGCCCTCCTTGACGGCGGCGGTGACGCTCTCTTCCGACCTTGACAGGATAAAGGCGAGCTTACCTCTTTCCACACCGCCGACCACCAAATCAAGCACAACGGCAAAGGAAATGCTGACAACGATGGAATAAAACAAAACGTCAATTTTCCCCATTATCAAGGCGGCCCCCGATATAATGGCCGTATCAATCAATAAGACCCAATTTCCCACCGTTAAAAGCGGAACGATACCGTGCAAGAGGGTTGCCGCTAACTCGCTTCCCCCTGTTGTGTATCCACGGGCAAGCAGAAGGCCGATGCCGAAGCCCGATATAACGCCGCCGATGGCGGCAGAGAAAAACGGACTGGTTTCTATCATCGGCAGAAAGGAAAAGGCGTCCAAAAATAAAGAGGTAAACAAAATACCCGGAAGGGCAAACATAACGGAGCGAAAGCCGTTTTTCAAAATGCTCCATATCAAAAGGGGGAGGTTCACCAGTATAACCCCAAGCCCCACGGGAAAGCCGAAGAGAATATGTGCAACGGTGGCAATGCCCGTCGCGCCGCCGATGATGACATCTGCCGGTGCCATAAAGAGCTGATAGCCCAAGGCATACACGGCGCTTCCCACCAACAGATACGCGATGCTTTTCAAGGTTTCTCTGCTTTTAGATTCCTGCACGAGTGACACGTCCTTATCGCTTTGTTTTTTGGTATCTTTTTTCGATTTCTACCCAATTTATTATGCGAAAAAAACCGTACACGTATGCATCTCTTCGCTCTCTGTATCGCAAAAAATAGGCGTGCTCCCACAAATCTATGCAAAGAATGGGGTGCTCGGAAGGTGGGGGCGGCTGATGGTTTTCCAAAAAGCGCAGATGTATTCCCCGCCGCCCCTTTATTACCCAAAGAAAGCCAACCCGATTGATTTGAAGCACGGCATTCTTGATAGCAGAAAAGAAGCCCTCGACACCGCCGTAATCCCTTTGCAGAGCCAAAAGCAAGTCGCCCTTCGGCATACGAAGGCCGCTTGGGGCAGGCGGTGCGATGCCGTTAAAGTAAAAACGATGGCAATCGTATATACGGCCGTTTTCGTTTCGGGGCGCTGCAAAGGAAAAGGGCATTTCCTCCTCGGCAAGCAAAAACGGGCGCAGCCTTTCTTCTCGATACAAGCTTTTTGCCACGCCGCCGTATATTCCCAAATGATGTGTTTCAAGCGTTAGTCTGTCAATGACGGGCTCAAAGGCGCCATAGGGCGCTGTGAGCGGCTTTACACGGTAATTTTCTTCCCACGCAGACATATCCTTCTCCGTTCTTCTTTATTTTCTCTACATTCTATGCAGAAAGGAGGAGAAAAAGGCAAGAGAGGAATATATTTTTTTAGCCGTAAGGAACCGCACATATAAGGCTTGATAAAATGTGCTTGATTCTCTTACGGCTATTGCTTTGTGTATTTTCGTATATTAAAGTAAATCCTTTTCGGTAAAGGAATAGGCACGGTTACAGAACTGGCAAACGGCCTCAAGACTTCTGGCCTTACCCTCCTTTTCCTGCTCGTCGAGCATTTCCAACAGCTCCTTTTTGCCAAGCTTTTTCATATTGGCCTTCATTCTGGCACGACTGCAGGAGCAAACGTAGTCTACGGTGATTTCATCAAATTCGTCAAAGGGTATGCCGCGCGTGGCAATTTGTGCAACCTCCTTGGGCGTCATTCCCTTATAGAAGCACTCGGAAACGCGGGTCAAATCCGCGGCGTTTCTTTCCAGAAGCTCCACGGTTCCCTCGTCTGCGAAGGGCAAAAGCTGCACCACGACACCGCCTGCCGCCAGGCATACGTTTTTGCCGTTTTCCTCACCCATCAGAACGCCGAGGGCGCAAAGGGTGGGAATTTGCTCACTTTCCGCATAGTAGGCGGCGATATCCTCCGCGATTTCTCCCGTTTTCAGCTCAATGGTGCCAATATGCGGCTGGGGGCTTACGCCATCGTCTCTGATGACGTAAAGCGTGCCGTTTCCGACGGCGGCGCCAACGTCCAGCTTTCCGTTCGGCTTGCGCGCAACGTCTGCCTCGGGATTTTGCACATAGCCCTTGACGTTTCCGTAATAATCGCCAACAGCCAAAAGCTTACCGAGCACACCGTCTCCGTGTATACCCACGGTTAAGGTTTCGTTCTTCTCGCCCATCATACAGCTGAAAAGCGAGGTTGCCGTCAGCAGTCGGCCCAAAGCAGCAGCGGCAGTGCGAGAGGGGGCATGATAGCCCATCATCTGATTAACAATGGCGGTCGAATCCGTAACTAAAACGCGGGCAGATCCATCGTGCGTCATACCGCGGTAAATGGTTGATTTTTTCATTTTTTCGTCTCTTTCTTTACTTTTTATTCCTTGATGGCTTGCGCCGTTATAACCAAGCGCAGACTGTCCTCGCGCATCGGGGCATCGCTATATCCGTCCGTGACGGACACAAGACGGAAGCCGACCTCCCTTAACCAAGCCTCTATTTCCGCAACGGAGTAGGCACGCTCTGCGGCATAAGTATCGTATCGCAGATAGCCCTTGCCGTTTTTCTCAAAAACGGTTACGAAGAAATCGCAAAGGCCGCTTTTTTCATCGTACCTATTCTGCCAGGCACAGAAGGCGTTTTTATTCTCCAAAATATAGGCGTTTTCTCCGTAAACGGCAGAAAACTTATAGGGAGAATTGATGTCGAAAACGAAAATACCGTTCGGCTCCAAGAAAGTGTGAACGAGGCGAAAGGTGGTCAAAACCTCCCCGGCTTCAGTCAAATGATTGACGGTATCAAGAGAGGAAACGGCGCCCTTGACCGTTCCGTATAAATCAAGCTCCGTTGCATCCTGGCAAAGCCAGAGGATTTTTTCGGCATCCTTTTGGCTTCTTGCCTCCGAAAGCATTTCCTGCGAGGCATCCACCCCTATCATATCAAAGCCGAGGTGAAAAAGCGGCAGGGTTAAATTGCCGCTTCCGCAGCCCAGGTCCAAGAGGGCGTCCCCTTGGCCGATGCCATATTGCGAAAGGATTTTTTTAATATGCTCCGCCATTTCGAAATACGGCACGTCCTTATTCAAGGCGGCGTAAAAGGGAGCAATTTTGTCGTATAAATTTTCTGTCACTTTTTTCTCCATTCTGCCACTTTCGGCGCATCAGCTTGGCTTTTTTGCGCTTCCCTTTTCTATATAGGGCGCGCCGCCGCACTCGGCCACAAAGGAGACGATTTCCTCTGCCGAGAGCCTATCCGCAACGAAGGATTTTTTTAAGAGGGCGGTTGGGATATAGGCGTCATATTTATCGTATATCGGACGCTCTGCATCAGAAACGAGAGAGGAAAGCTCTATTCCCTCCGCTTTGATTTTTTCGCAAAGCGTTTTTATGAGAGTATCCATTTTGCCGTAATCCACGTGAAAGGAAATATAGCAGCACCCCTGATGCTCAATATGACTGATGCCGAGGGCTGCGGCGTTTGCCGAGAGATAGCGGCGCAGGGTTTGGAAGGGTCGCGTGCCAAGCCAAGGGAAAAGGACGGCGGTGGTTTGGCTTAACGGGATAAGAACGGACTCGCCAAGCCCCATGCGGCGCGCAAGCGCGCGCGCCGTGCGAAGACGGGCAAGTGCGTTTGGCGCAAGGTAGGGATATTCCACATCCTCTAAAAGCACGCGGAGCATCCGCTGCAAAACGCGGGTATGAATTTCACCGCTTCCGCCAGGCCAGGAGACCGCCATTTTGCCCTCCACCGCCTTAACGAAGAGAAGCCGCTTGGCAACGTCTGCCTCCACAACCTCCCAAACGCGTCCTGCCAGGGCAAAGCGCTCGCCCGGTGGAACGGGATTGGCGATGGTGCCGATTTCGCCCGAGGCGGCGCGCACGGCATACTCATCGGGCTCTTGAAAGACGGCGTAAAAGCGGAAATTGCCCACGAGCCTTTCTCCCGAAAGACCAACGATGAGGCCGCCCTCGTCCATCAGCTCCAAATAGCCGCCATTTACCATGGAGATAAGCAGCTCACGGTAGGTTTCCTTATCAATAGAGGAAAGAGGAGGCAAGGACAAGACACGCTCTGCCAGCTCCTTGGGGGAAAGCTCGCCCGAGGAGGCCAAAATACTGAGGGTTTGGTGGAAAGCCAAGGAAAGCGGTAATTGCTTTGGCCTTGGCATTTCAATAAAGCGCTCCTCGCTATACAGCTGCACGAGTGCAATTCCGCGCAAAAGCTCCCAAGGCAAAAGCTCGGGAAGGGTTGCGTTAGAGGGGGGCGCATCCTCACGAAAGACCATCAGCATTTCGGGAGGCTGACTGCGCCTGCCCGAACGGCCGAGGCGCTGCAAAAATGCGGAGACGGAATGGGGAGAGTTAAGCTGCACAACGCGCGAAAGCTTGCCAATATCAATGCCAAGCTCCATACTGACCGTGGCACAGGTAACGATATTTTCCTCATCCATCTTCATCCTCTGTTCTGCATCGTTACGGATGGCCGCAGAAAGATTGCCGTGATGGATATAAAAATTGTCTCTTTCGCCGCGCATATGGGCAATTTGCCTCATAGACGCGGTGACAAGCTCCGTTTCCTCTCGGGAATTGGAAAAGACGAGACATTTTTGCCCCTTTACCGCCTCATAAATATAGGCAAAGGCCTCATCCGTTGTCGAGGGAGCTTGGGAAAGGGGGATATGCTCTTCCTTTTCCTTCGCCGCGCTTTGCGCGTAAAAATGCGAAAAGCCAAGTCGCCAGGTGAGCTTTCCCTTTTGGATATCGGGACAAACGGTGGCGCGGCCGCTACCGCTTCCGAGCCAGGCAGTTGCCGCCAAAACATCGCCAATGGTGGCAGAAAGACCGATACGGCGCGGAAAAACTCCCGTCAAGCGCGAAAGCCGCGAAAGCAGGCAAAGCACCTGCCCGCCTCTATCGCTGCTCGGCAGGGTATGCACCTCGTCCAGCACCACGTAGCGAAGATGGGAAAAGAGCCTTATCAGCTCGTGGGAGCGATGGATAAAAAGACTTTCGAGGGATTCGGGCGTGATTTGCAAGACGCCGCTTGGGTGCGATAGGAGCTTTTGCTTTTGCGAGGCAGGCACATCCCCATGCCAACGGTAAAGCGGAATATGGGAGGGCTCAAGCAGCTCGGTTAAACGAATATACTGGTCATTGATAAGGCTTTTCAGGGGCGCGATATATAAAACCTCCACCCCTTCCTCTCTGCTTGGCCTTTCATAAAGCTCCGTAAGGATTGGAAAAAAGACCGCCTCGGTTTTTCCCGATGCCGTGGGCGAGGCAAGAAGCAGGTTCTCGTCACCGTCAAAAATGACTCTGCCGGCCTCTAACTGTACGGCGTTCAGCTCCTGCCATCCGTGCGTATAGATAAACTCACGGATAAAGGGAGCATAACGCGAAAAAAGAGTGCTTGCATCCCACATAGTCTTCTCCTTTCCGTTTTTTTGAAAAATTCCGATTTAGATAACGATGTCCTGTATACGAATGGTTCCGCCCGTTTCGCTCTTGGGAGCACCCGCCGAGGAGGCGCCAACGGCGCTCTCCAAAAGACGCGCGAAGGTGGCCTCCTTATTGGCGTGTAATATCGAGAGAATAGCCAAATAGTCGCGAATCATTTCACGCGGGGTTAAAAGCTCGGCACTTCCTGCGCGCTTGAGGGCAACAGAGAGAAACTGCTTTTGCTCCTCCTCTGTGATAGGAAGGGGGGCTTCCGTTTTTTGTGCAAAAACCTTGCCCACGCGGGAAAGCAGAGCATATAGCTCGTTTTCCGATAAAGAGCGCAGGCGCAAAACAGGGGCGGCATAATTGACAAACTCGCCCATTGCAAAGCGACTGTCAGCCAAGCGACTGCGTAAAGCCTCATAGCTGTAAAGCCCTCTTTGCGTATCCTCCAAGAACTGCGGCGTTCCGCCGAAGAAGATGGCAAGGCCCTCAACTCTTCCCTGCAAGGCATCGTTAAAGATGGTCAACAGCTTTTCATAATTGGCCTCACGGGAAATACGGTTGACGATTTTATAAAGCACGATACATTCATCAATATAGAGAATGAGGCCCGCATAGCCGATAAAACGGGAAAAGGCGGCCCAGAGCTTGATAAAATCGTACCAGTTTTCGTCCGTAATAATGGTGGTTATCGGAAAGCCAAGGGCGGCCTTGGCTTCGGTTTTGGTGGAAAACTCGCCGCGAAGCCAGCGCAGGCAAGCCGTTTTTCTCTCTTCGTTTTCCTCCACCGTGGCCAAAAAATATTCAGACAGGACACGAGAAAAATCAAAGCCGCCGACTTCATTTTCAAACTGCTCGATTTGGGAAAAGATTTTCCTTCTGACAAGGGCGGCAAAGTCCTCCGATTCGGGCAAAACACCCTGCTCGGCCAAGGAAGAGGCCACGCTGTTATAATAGCGGGAAAGAACCAGCGGCAACGCATTTCCTTCGGGAGACGCCTTGGACGCCAGGTTATGCATCAGCTCACGGTAGGTAGCCACGCCGCCGCCCTTACCGCCGCAAAGCCTTCTTTGGTCGGCAGACAGATCAACGTCGGCACACAAAAAGCCTCTTTCCAAGGCATAGCCTCGGACAAGCTGCATCAAAAAGGTTTTACCGCTTCCGTACCGCCCAATCAGAAAGCGAACGGCCGCACCGCCCTCCTTCACGTTTTGCAGGGAGTCCAAAAGCGCGGCAATTTCCTCCGTTCTGCCAATGGCGATATAGGGAGCACCGACACGCGGCACAACACCCGCAGAAAGAGCGGAAACCAAATTATTTAAGATGCGTTTGGGGATTTTTACTTCTGCTTCACTCATCTTGCGTATAGGATAACAAAAGATCCTCTACCTCCTCTTGATAATCGAAAATGGGAACGATGCCGTCATCGCTCACCTCCAACACCACGTCTCCCATGGTGTCGCTGAAATAGTCGTTAATTTCCTCGGCCACAACGGTCATTTCTGTGGCAAGGGCAGGAATGGGCTTGCTATGAAAAAGAGCGTCCAAAAGGCGAAGCGCGCCCTTGCTCAAGGGAGCGTTATCGGCGGCAGCGATGGGAAGTGCTTCCGACGTCTGCTCCTCCAATAGCTCCTCTTCAACCAAAAGCCGCGTGTTTTGCCAAGAGTCGTTCTCAATTTTTTCGGCCTCCTCGGCAGAAAAGGAGACGCTCGGCGGGTCATACTGGCTTTCGTACTCGGGGCGCATCGGGGCTTCCTTCGGCGCCTCGGGCAAGACGCTATCGAAATACGCATCGATAATCGACTTGACAGCTGCTTCCAAATCCTTAACCATCAACCGACTTTTGACGTGAAAATGCATACGCAGGCGATTTTCGGCATATTTGACGGCCGCCGTTATTTGCTCCGATAAGCCAATCGAGGCAAAGAGAGGCTGATACACAAGCTCGATGCGATACCGACGCGCGCCTGCAAAGACGGCGCCGCAAAAGGCCTCTCTCGTTTTGGTGGTTATCAGATTTTTTTCAAGAGAAGCGCGCGCATTGATGTGCGAAAAGACCAGCGAAACAGCCTTTTCGATATGGAAAAGATGGGGCGCAACGTCTGTGCGAAGCGCAAAGCGGCTTTTATACGGATTATGCCGCGACAGGTGAGAAATAAGGGGGGCGCTTTCCTCTGTTTTGGCCTCTGCCAAGGCGCCCAAATAAAACTCCCGAAGGACGTTTGCCGAAAGAATTTCGGAAAAGAAGGGCGCAAGCACGCAAGAGGGGAGGGGCACGCGATACAGAAGGCAATAATCGGCCAGCCAATCCGTCATATATTTATCCATCTGAGGAAAGGTGGCGCGATACGCCGCCCATACCCTTGCCAGAACCAAGACGTTTTCCTTTGGACTGCTATCGCGCGGCGCGTTTAAAATCTCATAAATGAGAAGCAGAATATAATTCTTATCTGCCTTGATATAATCGCCGCGATAGACGGAATCGCGAAAATACAGATAATACGCCCGTTGCTCCGACGAGAGCTGAGAATACTGGGGAGAATAGCTGAAAAAGGGAACGAAGGGCGCAGGCTCTGCTCTTCCCAAAAGCGAGAGAGATTCTGCGGCCGCCTCACCAAAGCCGTGATAAAAATGAAAGGGTGAGGTCGCCTCATAAATTCGCACCTTTCGCAAAAAGGGGTGAGCCTCGGGGGCGTATTCAGAGATAAGCCGCACTTCTGCCTGCTCCTTGGGCAAGCTTTGCCCTTGCTCGCCCTTTGGCGCGCCCAAAGCGTCTTCGCTCTGTTGCTCAACAGGAACGGCAACCGAATAGACACCGCTCGGCGCTAACTCGGACGAAGGGGGCTCAAAAGAGGGCGTTTCGGGCATAGCGGCAGAAGAAGGCGCCTTTTGGCCTTGGCGCGTCCTTTTGGGCAAAAGAGAGGCTATATCCCAAAAATCATCAATTTCTGCCATACTGCCTCTCCTTCCCTTTTGTTCATCATATTATTTTAGCACAAAAATTCTTATCTGTCCATCTTTTTTACGAAATTATCTCTAATTTTTAAGAAAATTCTCTCAAACGAAACGAATGTTTGCGCTCTGCGCGCGCACCAAGTATTGACAAAAAACCGCTTGGCGTGATACAATAAGGGAGATAAAAGCTTGAGGATGGAACGAGGCTATGTTAGAAAAAGCAAAGTGGATAACAGGAGAAATGACAGAGGATGCGCCCGGCGCCTGCCTCTTTTTTCGGCGTTCCTTTTCTCTTAATGCAGGCGTGAAGGAGGCATACCTCAACTGTGCCGCTTTGCCGATGGGAGAGTTTCGCATCAACGGCAAGCTGCCCGAAAATTTCTACACGGATTTTTCCGAAAGTGATCCCTCGTACGCCATTTGCTGCCGCTCCTATGAGGTGACGGCGCTTTTAAGGGCGGGCGAGAATCTTCTTTCCGTGACTATCCCCAAAAAGAGCCGCTTTTGCGCCGAGCTGAAGATAACGCTCAAAAACGGCGAGGCCTTTTCGCTTCATAGTGACTCATCCTTCTGCGTTTCGGACGAAACGCCGTATTTATCCGTTTCCGCCAAGAGCGAAAGCTTTGACGGAAGCAAGCTGCGCGCCGATTTTTATGACCCCGCCTTCAATGACGCAGGCTGGGACAATGCCAAAATCACCGCAGGCCCCGGCGGACTTCTTCTTCCCTTGCGCGCTTTGCCCATTCGGCAGGAGCCGCTTTCCATTCCCGCCAACGAAATACGGACGGGCATTTACGATTTCACCTATCTTTTCGTTGGGCGGATTTCCCTTCGCATCAAGGGAAATCGGGGAGACAAAATCAAGCTTTACTATGCCAAGCGGGCGCAGAAAAACGGTCAGCCTCTTTTTGAAAAAGAAACGGACTCTTATATATTCGGAAAAGACGGAATCGAGACCTATTCTCCCACCTTTTCCAAGCATTGCTTCCGCTTTGTAAAGGTGGCTTTGGTGGAAAACGGCGAGGAAAAAGAGGCCGAGGTTTTGGGGCTTTCGGCCATTGCCGTTCATTCTGCCCTTGAAGCGATTGGCTATTTTTCCTGCTCCAATGACAACGTAACAGCCTGGCACGAGCATATCTGCCGCAGCCTGCGCTTTTCTTTTCAGGGCGCCCCCACCTTCTTGCCCGACAAGGAGGAGTTTGGGCGTTGCGCCGTTGGCTTTGCCACAGCAGGCGCTTCCCTCTATAACTTCAATATGAAGGCCCCTTACCGCAAATGGCTTTCGGACATTTTAGACGCCCAGCGCCCAGACGGACAGTTCCCTGCGCTTTTGCCTGCAACGGACAAATATGCGGGCTGCGGTAGCGCCGCAGACGGCGCCGCGCTTTTGCTTCTGCCCTATGAATACTATCTGTATACGGGCGACAGCTCCCTTCTCTCCCTGGCCTTTGGCGGTATGAAGGCCTATATGCGCTTTCTCTCGCAATTAGAGGAGGAGGGGATTCTGCACTTCGGTGACAGAGACCTGCATTTACGCAAGGAGGCCCCCTTCTGCCCGCCCGAGCTGCCCGGCACCGCCCTTTACTACCGCTTTGCAGAGGTTATGGCGCGCAGTGCCGCGCTTCTGGGCGAAAATCCCAAGGAATACGAGAGCCTGGCAACCAAAATTCGCGAGGCCTACCGTCTGCGCTTTATGGAAAACGGACACCTGCTTTTCCCCTCGCAAAACGCCATCGCCTGCACCCTTTCGATGCACTTGGCAAACGAGGACGAGGAGGCGGAGCTTGCGGAGGATTTGCTTGCCGCTATCAAGGAATCCGGGGGCTTTGAGGTTGGCATGATTGGCCTTGGCTTCCTGCTTTCTGCCTTGGGCGAGGCAGGAAAAATCCAAGAGGCCTACTCCCTGATTGAAGCGGAGCTTTCGGATAAGGCAGACAGAGACGCTTCACGCTCGCGGCTTTGGAGCTATCCTGCATTTTGCGAAATCGACAGATTCCTGTTCCGCTACGTTGCGGGCATCCGCCCCACGCCCCACAGCCTGACGATAGCCCCCTTCTTACCCGAGGGAAGCGAGTACGTGCGCGCCTCCTACGGCGGCGCCTTTGTCGAAATTACCCAGAGCCGTATTCATATCCTGAGCGAAAAGCCCTTTTATCTGATTTACGGCGGCGAGGAGCATTATCTGCCTGCGGGCGAATACAACGTTTCTGCCAAAAAATAAAATTTTCTGTATTTTCGGCACATTTATGCTTGACATTTTTTCATATTTTGCTATAATAATTAACGTGTTAACTATTAACACGTTAATTGTTTTTTTAGGGAGCTTTCGTTTATGGAATTACGCGAATACAACCGCCTGTTTCATCAAATAGGCAGAATGCATCATACGCTATGTGAGAACACCGTTGCGCGCCTTGGCATACACCGCTCGCAGCATATGCTTTTAATGCGTCTTTACTGCAAGGACGGGCAAACGCAGAAGGATTTGGCGAGTGCGATGCAGGTCAGCCCTGCGGCCGTTGCCGTTTCCTTGAAGAAGCTTGAGGCGGAGGACTATATCCGCAAGGATTCGCGCTCGGACGGACGGGTAAACCATATACACATTACCGAAAAGGGCAAGCAGATTGTTGCAAAAACGCGCCGCTTTTTCGACGCTATTGACGCAGATATGTTCGCCTGTGTAACAGAAACGGAGCTTGAAGCCCTTTATCTGATTTTGCAAAAAATCGAAAAAAATCTCAAAAACGCCATTGAGGAGGAAAAAAGCACCCTATGAAACGCTGGATGAAATACATACGCCCCTATCTTCCCTATTTTATCCTCGGCCCTATTTGTATGATAGTGGAGGTTCTGGGCGAGATTGTGATGCCCAAGCTTTTGTCGGTCATCATCAACAAGGGCAGCGCTACCCCATCGACGCTTACCCCTGCTACTGCCCTTCTGATTATGGGTATCATGATAGTCACGGCCATTTTGATGATGGGCGGCGGCGTTGGCGGCGCCTATTTCGGCGCGAAGGCATCGGTCAATTTCGCGGCCGATTTGCGCCAGGATTTATACACCAAGGTGCAATCCTTCTCCTTTACGGATATTGATAAGATTTCAACGGGCTCTCTGGTGACGCGGCTTACCAACGACGTTACCCAGCTGCAAAACTTCGTCAATATGCTTCTGCGCCTTGCTCTGCGCGCACCCGGCATTATGATTTGCGCCTTGATAATGGCCATTTTGACTCGCCCCTCCCTTGCGGTTGTTCTGGCGGTGACGATTCCCGCTATGCTTCTTTCCATCTTCTTTATTATCCGCACAGGCTTTTCCCGCTTTGCCCTTGTGCAAAAGAAAATTGACGGACTGAACAACACCGTGCAGGAGAACATCACCAACGTGCGCGTTGTTAAGTCCTTCGTTCGCGAGGATTTTGAAACCGAGAAATTTGACCGCGCCAACAGTGATTTGAAGGATTCGGGTATGCGCGCCTTGAAGGTGATGATTTTTATGCAGCCCGTGAACACCTTTTTTATGTACGCAACGACCATCGCGGTGCTTTGGTTTGGCGGCAAAAACGTTGTTTTCGGGGGTATGCCGATTGGCGATTTAACCTTCTTCGTCAACTGCGTGACGCAGATTCTCTCCTCCTTAATGATGATAACGATGCTTTTGATGACCTCCTCGCGCGCTTTGGCCTCTGCCAAACGCATTTGCGAGGTGCTTGACACCGAGTCTACCCTTTCCGACAAGGACGCACCGCGAAAAGACGCTACGGTGGAAAAGGGCGAGATTGAATTTCGCGGCGTTTGCTTCCGCTATTACAAGGAGAATCCCGAGCTTGTGCTTGACAATGTCAGCTTAAAGATCCCCGCAGGCGCAACGGTGGGCATTATCGGCTCAACGGGCTGCGGAAAGACCTCGTTAATTTCCTTGATCCCCCGTCTTTACGACGTGGATGCGGGCGAGGTTTTGGTTGACGGAGTGAACGTTAAGGACTATTCGCTTGAAAATCTGCGCGATGGCATTGGCGTTGTTTTGCAAAAGAACACGCTTTTCTCCGGCTCTATTGCGGAAAATCTGCGCTGGGGAGATGAGGACGCCACAGACGAGGAGCTCGCGCTTGCCGCCGAGCAGGCGCAGGCCGACAAGTTTGTTCGCAACTTCCCCGATGGATACGATACCCTGCTTGATCAGGGCGGCACCAACGTTTCGGGCGGCCAGAAGCAGCGCCTTTGCATTGCGAGAACGCTTTTGAAAAAGCCGAAGATTATCATTCTGGACGATTCAACCTCGGCCGTTGACACAGCAACGGAGGCACAGATCCGCCGCGTGTTCCGCGAGGAGCTTAAGGGCTCAACCAAGCTGATTATCGCCCAGCGCATCGGCTCGGTGAAGGATGCAGACGTCATTATCGTCATGAACGGCGGCAAAATAACGGGCGTTGGCGACCACGAGACCCTTTTGGCCTCCAACGAGGAATATCGAGAGATTTACGAATCCCAGACCGACAAAAAGAACGGGTAAGGCCGCTTGACAGGATAGAAAGGATAGAAAATATGATTCGCTCCTTAGAAAAGCTACAAAAGCAATATAGCCGCGCGGTCAAGGACCAACGGCGCGGCCCGGGTCCTCGCGGCCCGCACGGACCTCGCGCGCACGGAAAGCCCAAAAACACCAAAATCACCATTCGGCGCCTTTGGGCCTACGTTGCCAAATACAAGCTTCGCTTGTTCTTCGTTTTAATTTGTATGCTGGCATCTACCGTTGCTTCCCTTTTGGGCTCTTATATGTTAGCCCCCATTGTCAACAAGCTGACCTCGGTGGTGGCACCGAATCTGGTGCAAACACCCAGCCCTATTGAACGGCTGGCAGAGGGCGCCATATCACGCTTCACAGGCGTTGTCACGGGAATTTTGGGCGACAATGCACCGGCGGAGGTTTTCTCCTTTATTCTGGCGGCGCTTATTATTCTCGGCTGTATATACCTTGTCGGCATCATTTGCACCTATTTGCAAAGCCGCTTGATGCTTTCGGTTTCCCTTGGCGCTGTCAAGCAGATTAGAAACGATCTTTTCGGCAAGCTGCAAAAGCTTCCCGTTCGCTATTTTGACTCCAACCCCACGGGCGAGCTGATGAGCCGCTTTACCAACGATATTGACAACATTGAGGTTATGCTGAACAACTCCTTAACCTCCTTGATTTCGGGCACCGTTACCCTTGTCGGCACCTTTGTCTTTATGGTAACAACCAACTGGATTTTAACCTTGATCACCATCGTTTTTATTCCCATCTTCGCCAAGGGGGGCGCCCTCATTGGCAAGCGCTCCTCCTCTCACTACGGCAAGCAGCAGGCAGCACTTGGCGCTGTGAACGGCTATATGGAAGAGACTATCACAGGGCAGAAGATTATCAAGGTTTTCAACCACGAAGCCATCTGCGTTGAGGAATTCAAGCTTCTCAACAACGATATGCGCGAAAAGCAAATCAACGCGCAATTCTGGGGCGGCGTTATGGGCCCTATTATGGGCAACGTTTCCCAGATTTCCTACGCCGCAACGGTGGGTATCGGCGGCGTGATGGTTTGCACCACGGGCTTCAGCATTGGCGCTTTGACCGTTTTTGCAGGCTACTCCCGACAGTTTTCGATGCCCATCAATATGATTTCGGCGCAAATGGCCACGGTTTTTGCCGCCTTGGCAGGCGCGGAGCGCGTATTCACCGTGATGGACGAGGCACCTGAGGCGCCCGACAAGGAGAACGCCGCTTCCGCTATTGGCATTAAGGGAGAGGTGATTTTTGAGGATGTGACCTTTGGCTATCGCCCCGACAAAATCGTTTTGCAGGACCTGAATTTGTACGCCCACGCAGGTCAGAAAATTGCCTTTGTTGGCTCAACGGGCGCGGGAAAAACCACCATCACCAACTTGCTGACGCGCTTTTACGATATTGAAAAGGGCAAGATTACCATTGACGGCAAGGATGTAAAGGACTATCGACGCGAGGAGCTGCGAAGCCAGATTGCGATGGTTTTACAGGACACGCACCTCTTCTCCGACACAGTAATGGAAAACATCCGCTACGGGCGCCCCGATGCCACCGATGAAGAGGTTATCGCCGCCGCCAAGACAGCCTCTGCCCACAGCTTCATTATGCGTCTGCCGAGCGGCTATCAAACGCGCATAGAGGGAGACGGAACGAATCTTTCCCAAGGACAGAGACAGCTATTGAACATTGCCCGTGCCGCCGTTTCCAAGGCGCCTATCCTTGTGCTTGACGAGGCAACAAGCTCGGTTGACACGCGCACCGAGCGCCATATTGAGCGCGGTATGGATTCCTTGATGGAAAACCGCACCACCTTCGTGATTGCTCACCGCCTCTCCACTGTTCGCAACGCCAACGCCATTATGGTTTTGGAGGCAGGAAAAATTATCGAAAGAGGCACCCACGAGCAGCTTCTTGCCTTAAAGGGCCGTTATTACGAGCTTTATACGGGAAAGAAGGAATTGGATTAAGAATGCCGTGTCCAAAGGACACAGGCAATAAAATGCAACACTTCGCTCTTGCACAAAAAAAGAACGCACCTCGGTGCGTTCTTTTTTTATAGGGTGGCTTTTTTACAGGGCGGCGAAGATAGGAATGGAAAGCTGCCATACGATCCCAAGGATATTGACTGCCCAGAAATACCAATGCCGCGTTTTGTGATGAAACAAATTCATTCCGATAAGGGCGCCAACGGCACCGCCAAGGAAGCCGAACAGCAAAAGGACGGACTCCTTAATGCGCCAAAGGTTCCTTTTGGCCTTGAATTTATCCACGCCGTACAAAATGAAGGTGATGAAGCTGACAAAGCCAATCACTATCAAATAGCCGATATAAAATTCTTGACTCATATTTTTTCCTGCCTTTAAGGGTTAATCCCGATGGAAAAGCTTTTTGGTTTGGTACTGGGGCTCCGAGGTAAGATTGATGCCCAGCTTTTTCAAAATATTTTCGTCCACAGGGGCCAAAATGACGGAGGAATGCGCTTCGCAACCGCGCAATTTGTCAAGCTGATCCAAGGCAAGCTTGGCATTGGGGTTGGTAACGGCAGAAACAGAAAGCGCCACCAGAATTTCATCGGTATGCAAACGGGGGTTGTGGTTACCCAAATGCTTTACCTTCAATTCCTGAACGGGCTCAATGATTTCAGGGAAAATCAAATGGATTTCATCGGGAATGCCTGCCAAAAGCTTCAAGGCGTTCAGAAGCATTGCCGAGGTTGCGCCCAACAAGGAGGAGGTTTTTCCTGTGACAATGGTGCCGTCAGCCAATTCCAAGGCGGCGGCAGGAGATCCTTCCCTTTCGGCCTTCTGACAGGCCGCGCTGATAACGGGGCGCTCCTCCGTTTCGATGCCGAGAAGGTTCATCAAAAGCTTAATTTTTTCAACATCCGTTCCCTCGGAGAGACCTTTTCTCTGGTTACAGAGGGCAGAATAATAGCGACGGATGATTTCGATACGGGAGGCCTTACGGCAGGCCTCGTCATCAATAATGCAGTTGCCTGCCATATTGACACCCATATCCGTGGGAGATTTATAGGGGCATTCTCCGCTGATTTTTGCCATCATGGCAGAAAGAACGGGGAAAATTTCCACATCACGATTGTAGTTAACCGTTGTCACGCCGTAGGCATCCAAATGCCAGGGGTCTATCATATTGACATCGTTCAGGTCTGCCGTTGCGGCCTCGTAGGCCACGTTTACAGGGTGGCGAAGGGGGAGATTCCAAATGGGGAAGGTTTCAAACTTGGCGTAACCCGATTTCACACCGCGCTTTTGGTCGTGATACAGCTGAGAAAGGCAGGTTGCCATTTTTCCGCTTCCGGGGCCGGGCGCGGTAACGACAACCAAGGAACGAGAGGTTTCGATAAAATCGTTTTTGCCGTAGCCCTCATCGCTGACAATGGTGGCCACGTCCGAGGGATAGCCTGCGATTGGGTAATGACGGTACACCTTGACACCCAAGGACTCCAAGCGGCGCTGGAAGACATCGGCAGACTGCTGATCCTTATACTGCGTCAAAACCACGCTTCCCACATAGAAGCCAAAGCCACGGAAGGCGTCAATCAGGCGGAAAACGTCCTGGTCGTAGGTAATGCCAAGGTCACCTCTGACCTTGTTTTTCTCAATGTCTGCCGCGTTGATAACGATAACGATTTCCGCCTCGTCCTTCAGCTGCACGAGCATTTTGATTTTGCTATCGGGCGCAAATCCGGGAAGCACTCTTGACGCGTGAAAATCGTCAAACAGCTTGCCGCCGAATTCCAAGTAAAGCTTACCGCCAAACTTGTCAATTCTCTCTCTGATTTGCTCAGACTGCATTCTTATGTATTTTTCATTGTCAAAGCCTATTTTGCCCATTGTTTTTCCCTCGCAACCTCGGAAGCTTTCTCGCGCCACAAGGACGCATCATAATAAAGTTATTGTACCACACATTTTCCAATTTTTCAACACAATTCCGAAGATTTTTAAAAGAAACGCATTTTTTTCTCTTTTTTCTTTTTCGGGCATAGGACTTGCAATTTTTTTGCCTTTGTGCTACAATATAATATATTTTTATGGCCTATTCCCCGCCGTTTTTTCGGCAGAACGGAGATTTTTATGAAAAACACCTCTCTTATGGCGGCCGTTTCGCGTTTTTTGATGCGCGCAACCGCCCTTTGCGTCACCCTGACCTTCAGCTTTTTCGTTGCTTTTGCCATTATCAACGGCGGATTTGCCTTGGCTGCAATGCCCTTCTCTCGCTTTTTGTTTATCTTCCTCTTTTCACTTGCCGTTATAGCCGCCCTGCCGCTTTTGAAGCTTCCGCTTCCCTACGGCACGCGCGCCTTGCTCCATTACCTCGCCACCATTCTTTCCCTCTTTTTGCTCTTTACGGGCGTTGGCGCTCTTTCCTTTAAGAGAACGAGCGGCATTATCGCCTTCTTTATCTTCTTCTCGCTTCTGTACGCCATCGTCTTCGGTCTTGTTGCCCTCCTTACCCGCCGCAAGAAAAAGGCCAAGAAGGAAAAGGAAGAGCCCAAATACGAGAAGATGTTTTAAGTCCACAGCGGAAAAATCTATCAAGAAGGAAACTTTCTCTACGGGAAAGCCACGGTTATAAAAAAAGATGAAAAAAGGATTGTTCATCCTTGCAGCTCTGCTTTTGGTATGTCTTGCGCTTTGCTTTACGGCTTGCGGCCCAGCTGACAACGGGCAAGAAGAACATACCCACACCTTTAACCTGCAAAATACAAGGAATATGTATATAAAGCACGTAGCCACCTGCACGAGCGCGGCTGAATATTTTTATTCCTGCGAATGCGGTGAGGCAGGTATTGACACCTTCAAAAGCGGTGCGCCTATTCCCCATACCTATGACCGACAAAACACAGATGGAAAATATTTGAAGACTGTAGCGTCCTGCACAAGTGCGGCTGAATACTATTATTCCTGTGCGTGTGGCGAGGCAAGCACCGACACCTTCCAAAGCGGTGAGCCTTCCCACACCTTTGACCTGCAAAACGCGGAGGACAAGTATATAAAGACTGCCGCTTCCTGCACGAGCGCGGCTGAATATTTTTATTCTTGCAAGTGTGGTCTGGCAGGTACGGACACCTTCAAAAGCGGTGAGCCTCTTCCGCATACCTATGACCAAAAAAATACGGATGACAAGTATCTGAAAACAGCAGCTTCCTGTACAAGCGCGGCTAAGTATTATTATTCCTGTGCGTGCGGCGAGGCGGGTACCACTACCTTTATACTTTATGGCACATCGTTAGGCCACGATATTGAATGGTCGGCAGACGAAAATTATGTATACGGCAACTGTCGAAATCAAGGATGCACAGAAGCGTACCAAGAAGTATCTACTTTGACCTTTTCCGCCAACGGTGACGGCACCTACGCGCTGGTTGACTGTGGTGGTGGGTACTGGAACTCTGGCTTCCCCTATGTTATCATTCCTTCTACCTTTAAGGGCTGCGCCGTTACAACTATTGAAAGCGGCGCGCTTGTCGGACTGTATACCATGACGATTCCTGAGTCTGTTACGCTGATAAAATCGGGAGCCATAAGAGATCCCGATCCTGAGCTTCAGGAAATCTATTACGGGGGAACAATTGACGACTGGAACAACATCACAAAGGAAAGCGGTTGGATGCCTACTTCTCCTTTTGACCTAGCGCCCGACTTTACGATTTGGTGCAGTGACGGAAACATTACGCCTTAAAGGCATATAGTATTGCACCGATGGGAATTTGACGAAATAAAGAAGAAATATGGTAGAAGCCGACGCGGTGCGTCGGCTTCTTTTTGTGAAGTTTCCGAGAACGGGCGGCGCGCGTTCTCGGAAGTGAAGTTCATGCAAAACTACGGTGTAGGTTTGCATGAGTGAAGTTTGGAAGAAAGGGCTTTGCGCTTTCTTCCAAGTGAAGTTAAAACCGCCCAAGGCGAGTGGCATCGCTTTGGGCGGTTTTAGTTGCGTTTGCCCTTTGGGCAAACGCATCAAATATCGAGGCGCAGGAGGTCCGAGAGGGATTCTCTTTTGACGACTAAACGCGTGTCCTTTTCCGTGAGGAAAACGACGGGGGGGCGAGGGATGCGGTTATAGTTCATTGCCATGGAGTAGTTATAGGCGCCTGTGGTTAAGCAGGCGAGGATATTGCCACGGCTAATGGTGTCAGGCAGGGGGACGTTCTCTTGGAGAATATCGCCGCTTTCACAGCATCTGCCGACCACCGAGGCGGTCATATCTCTTGCGGCGTTCATATTGTCGGCGGGCAGGAGGGTGTAGGCGGAGCGATAGAGAGCGTAACGGGGGTTATCGGTCATACCGCCGTCCACAGACACGTAATTCTTATAGCCCGTGATTCTCTTGACGGTGCCGACGGTATAGAGGGTCATACCCGCGTCTGCTACCATACTGCGACCGGGCTCCAAGAGGATTTTCGGCAGGCTAATGCCGAGGGCCTTGGCAGTTTCCTTGGCACGCTTCCCTACCGCCTTGATATTCTCGGCGATGGAAAGGGCGGGATCGCTTTCGGTATAACGGACACCGTAGCCGCCGCCAAGGTCAAGCTCCTCAATTTTATACGCGCATACCCTTTGGATATGGGCAACGAAGGAAAGCATAATGTCCACCGTCTGCAAAAAGACGTCCGGCTCGAAGACCTGAGAGCCTACGTGGCAATGGAAGCCGGCCAAATGAATATGAGAGAAGGCAGAGGAGAGCGCAAGACGCACCATTTCCTCAGCTTGTCCCGTTTCGATGGCGGATCCGAATTTGGAATCCACCTTGCCCGTGGCAACGGCGGCATAGGTATGGGGGTCAATACCGGGGGTGATGCGAAGCAGAACCTTTTGCGTAACGCTTTGCTCTGCCGCTTCCCTTTCGATAGCGTACAGCTCCTCGGCGTTATCCACCACGAAGGCGCCGATGCCGTTTTCTATGGCGAAGCGGATATCCTCATCCGTTTTGTTATTGGAATGGAAATAGGCGCGCTCCAAGGGGAAGCCTGCGGCAAGGGCGGTGGCTATCTCACCGGAGGACACCACGTCAATGCCCATGTTTTCTTCCTTCATAATTTCCAAGAGCGCCTTAAAGCAGGCGGCCTTGGATGCGTAAAGAACGCGGGCGTTCTCTCCGAAGGCTGCTTTTACCGCATTTTGATAGAGTGCGGCACGGGCGCGGATAAGCCCCTCGTCATAGAGGTAAAGAGGGGTGCCGTACTGCTTTGCTAAATCCACGGTATCCCAGCCTGCCAAGCACAGATGGCCCTTTTCATTGACAGAGAGATTGTCACAAATCAGCTCTTTCTTGCGTAATTCTACCATAGTAAAATTCCTTTATTTGACGGTTTAAAGATAATGCGCCCGAAGCTCCTCGGCAGAAAGGGTTGACAAATCAGCGGGAGCGATGTCAAAGACGGTTTTACAGCCATAGCTTCCTCTTTGGCTCATTTTAAAGATGGCACGGGCATACGCCAAAAGCACGGAGGCTGTAAATTCGGGATTGGAATCGAGCGCGAGACTATATTCGATGGTATGAGCATTTTCGCCGTTAACACCCGTTCTACCCGTGCGAATCACGCTTCCGCCGTGCGGCATACCGCTATGGTTCTGCTTTAATTCCTCGGCGGTGATAAAGGTAACGGTGGTATTATAATCGGCAAAATAGTTGGGCATTTCCTTGATTTCTTTTTCAATTCTTGCCAAATCCGCGCCTTCCTCTGCCACAACAAAGCATTCACGCGTATGCTTTTCTCGGGTGGAAAGCGAGGGCATCTTTCCTTCGCGCACCGCGGCAAGCGCCTCGGGCACGGGAACGGTATACTGTCTTGCATCAAGCACGCCGTCGATACGGCGAATGGCGTCAGAATGGCCCTGGCTGATGCCGCGACCCCAGAAGGTGTAATCTTGGCCTTGGGGAAGGACGGCAGAGGCATAGACACGCGCCAAGGAGAAGAGACCGGGATCCCAGCCTGCCGAGATCAAGGCGGTATGCCCCGTTGCCGCAGCGGCGGCATTGACAGCATCAAAGTGCGTGGGAATTTTAGCGTGCGTATCGAAGCTATCTACCACGTTGAAATCCTTTGCAAGCAGAGGCGTTAGAACGGGAAGGTCCGTAGCACTTCCGCCACAGAGCAAAATCACGTCAATTTGGCCCTTAAAGGAAGAGAGTGCATCGGCAGAATAAACGGCGACACCCTCGGGCGCCTTCACGCTTTCGGGGGGGCGGCGGGTGAAGATACCCACTAACTCCACGTCCTCTGCCGCTTTGGCGGCGGCGTACACACCGCGACCCAGATTTCCATATCCGTAAATTGCAATCTTCATCATTTTCTTATTATGGCTTACACCATATCCTTCATAGAATAAAGACCTGCCTCTTTTCCAACGAGAAAAGCGGCGGCGGCCAAGGCACCCTCGGCAAAGAGGGCGCGGCTATGCGCCTCGTGCTTCAAGGTGATGGTTTGGTTTTGGGTAGCCACGATAACCTCGTGCTCCCCAACAACGTTGCCCATACGCAAGGAATGAATACCGATTTCCTCTTTGGTTCTGGGGGCGTGACCGCTTCTGCCCATAACGGTAAAGGCCTCGGGGCGCACCTCGATGATGCCGTTTGCCAGCATCAATGCCGTGCCGCTGGGCGCGTCTATTTTTCTATCGTGGTGCTTTTCAATAATTTCAATTTCCGCTTCGGGAAGAGCGGCGGCCGTTTTCTTGGCAAGCTCCAAGAGGAGCGCAACGCCATAGGACATATTGGCAGAGAAAAAGACGGGGATTTCCTTGGCCGCCTCGACAATAGCAGCAAGCTCTGCCTCGTTCTGCCCCGTGGTTGCCACCACAACGGGCGTTTTGGTTTCCTTGGCGTAGGCAAGCAGGGGGAATATCGCCGAATGGTGCGAGAAATCAACGATAACCTCGGCCTTTTCGCGAATATCCGCAAAATCGGTATAACAGGGGACGCTGCCCTCCTTGACGGAGATATCAACGCCTGCCACGAGCGAAGCGCCACGGTAGCCCGCTTCACAAAGGGCGGCTACCTCTTTTCCCATATGGCCGTTAATGCCACAGAGCAACACGTTCATAGTCATTTTCAACCCAAAGGGGTTGCCTTTCTTTTAAAATCAGACGGAAAGACCTGCTTTTCTCATCAGGGAGAGGAGATTTTCTCTGTTTTTCGGCTCCATCGGAGTCAAGGGCAGGCGCAAATAATCGTCACAGAAGCCCATAGCGGCCATTGCGGCCTTGACGGGAATGGGGTTGACCTCCGAGAAGAGCGCGTCAATCAAGTCGATATAGTCAAGCTGCATTTTGGCGGCCTCCTTGGTCTTACCCTCTAAATAGAGATGACACATCTCGGAGGTTTCGCGAGGCAGAAGGTTGGAAAGCACGGAGATAACGCCCTGTCCACCAAGCGAGAGAACAGGGATAATCTGGTCATCATTTCCCGAATAGATGGCTATCTCGTCACCAACAAGAGAGGCAAGCTTGGCAATCTGGGAAATGTTACCCGAAGCCTCCTTAACGCCGACGATATAAGGATTTTTGGCAAGACGCGCCACCGTTTCGGGCATAAGGTTGCAGCCCGTACGGGAGGGAACGTTGTAAAGAATACAAGGAATCTTTATCTCGTTTGCCACAGCCTCAAAGGAGATTTCCATACCCTTTTGGGTTGCTTTATTATAGTAGGGGGTAACGAGCAAGAGCGCGTCAGATCCAACCTCGGCGGCGTAACGCGAAAGCTCTACGGCATAGGCGGTATCATTGGATCCCGTGCCTGCGATAACGGGAACGCGGCCCTTTACCTGCTCAACGCAAAAGCGAATGGCCTCCTTATGCTCCTCGTCCGTAAGCGTGGATCCCTCGCCCGTAGTTCCGACGGCAACGATAGCGTCAATCTTCTCGGAGATTTGCCATTCAAGCAAATCCGAAAACTTATCGTAATCAATTCCCTTTTCGGAGAGAGGGGTGACGATAGCGGTTGCAGCGCCCTTAAAAATCATATCTTTCATTGGTTTTCTCCATTCCGTTGCCAAGTGGGCAACTCATTTTTTCCTTAAAACAAAAAAGACAGCCATATGGCTATCCCACAATACTCCCAAGAATATCAAGGATAGCTCTCCGCATTTCTGCGACAACAGTGCAAATCTTATTTGAACTGCCAGCAAGACGCTTGCCACAACGCTCACTTCGGCACCCGACCCCTTTCCCACGCGGCTTTGGCAGCCGTTCTTTCGCGGTACTCTTTGTAAGGTGCGCCTCTATCTCCACTGTTTTACCAGTTTGATGGACTTATTTTATCATATCGTGTTGCGTTTGTCAATAGCCTTTCTTTACATATTTCCATATTATTGAGGAATAAAAGACGCCCCCGTTCTCTTTTAAGGAACGGGGGCAGAGATTTTTAGTTGCTGCGTCTATGCTCTTGGAGGAGCTTATGGATTCTCTTGGAATGGTCAAGCAGACCGCTGATGCTCTGATCGTGATTCAAGGTATCGATGAGGTAAGCCACGTACTTGCACATATTGACCTCGCAGTACCATTCTCTTTGCAGAAGCTCGGGGGTACGGTAAATGAGGTTGGTGGTGAACACCTTGGTCAAGAGACCGTCAGCATATGCCTTGTCCATATTGTCAAGCGTGTTGCAGAAGAGACCGAAGGTGGCAAATACGAAGACGCGGTTAGCGCCTCTTTCCTTGAGCTGCTGCGCAACGTCAATAATAGAGTCACCCGAGGAAATCATATCGTCAACAACGATAACGTCCATTCCCGTCAGGTCGCGGCCGAGGTACTCGTGCGCCTCAATGGGATTCTTGCCGTTAACAACGATGGAATAGTTGCGGCGCTTATAGAACATACCCAAGTCAATGCCGAGCATAGAGGAATAGTACATACATCTTCCCATTGCGCCTTCATCGGGAGAGACAATCATGATCTTCTCCTTGTCGAAGGTGATGTCGGGATAGGTATGAACCATTGCCTTAATCATCTGATAGCAGGAGCGCACGTTATCAAATCCGCTGAGGGGAATGGCGTTTTGTACGCGAGGATCGTGCGCGTCAAAGGTGATGAAGTTGGTTACACCCATATTGATAAGCTCCTGCAAAGCAACGGCACAGTCCAAGGACTCGCGGCCCGAGCGCTTGTGCTGTCTGCCCTCATAGAGCATAGGCATTACAACGGAAATTCTTCTTGCCTTACCGCCAATAGCAGCGATAATGCGCTTCAAGTCGGCAAAATGCTCATCGGGGCTCATAGGAACCTCTTTGCCGTACATCTGATAGGTTACGCCATGGTTAAAGCAATCGCAGATAATATACACGTCATTTCCGCGCATAGAATGGGCAACCATACCCTTTGCCTCACCGCTACCAAAGCGAGGGCAAGTGGCCTCAACCAAGAAGGTCTCCTCATTGTCGTGACGGCGCCATTCCTTCAAATAGGCATCCACCTGGGCGACAAAGGACTCACATCCCTTCATACCGATGACGTTTAATTCTCCATAAAGCGATTCTTTCATAGCATTTCCCCCTCTGATTTGTCCTTGAAAAGACATACTTTTCTGTTTTTATTATAAGGGGAGAAGAAAAAAATGTCAAGTGGCAATCCGTACAAAAGGAGAAAAGTTTTCGGTTTTTTTTATTCGTTTATGACAAATCACGGTTTCGGCGCCCCCTTTCGACGCATTTTCGTGCCGACGGCATAGTATAATGATAGACGGCAAAATTGAAAAACGAAAGGAGAAGCCACGTTGGACACACAAAGCAACGGGTATTTGACCGTTTTCGTCACGACCGCGCGCGAGGCCATTCCCATTGAAAATGCGATGGTACGCATTTCGGGCGAGGGGATTGAGGACATCGTTCGTTTTACGGATAAAAGCGGAAAGACGGAGAGAGTGCCCCTTCCTGCACCCGCGATTTCAAGCTCGGAGGCGCCGAACATAAAAACGCCCTTTTACACCTATCAGGTTTCCGTTTACAAGGAGGGATTTTACACGCAAAGAACAGAAAACGTTCCCGTGTTCCCCACCGTTTCGGCCACGCAGTCAGTCAACCTTATCGGTCTTTCGGAATACAATTCCGACACCCTGTTTCCGATGCAAAGCACCGTCACCGTAAAAGACAATCCCCAAGTGCTTGACCGAAGTTAGAAAGGAGACCTATGCCAAACGTACCTATTATTCCCGAAAGCATTACTGTGCATCTCGGACGGCCAATGGAGGCGGCACAAAACGTGACCGTTTCCTTTCCCGATTACATCAAAAACGTGGCCTCAAGCGAAATTTATCCCACCTGGCCCGAAAGCGCCATAAGGGCCAACATATACGCGCAGATTTCCTATGCCTTAAACAGAGTTTATACCGAATTTTATCCTTCGCAGGGCTATGACTTTGACATTACCAGCTCCACAGCCTACGACCAATCCTTTGTGTACGGGCGAGAGATTTTTGACAACGTTTCAAGGATAGTTGACGATATTTTTAACAGCTACGTGCGCCGTCAAGGCAGCGTTGCGCCCTTATTTACGGCCTATTGCGATGGCGTTGAGGTGAACTGCGGCGGTCTTTCCCAATGGGGCTCCGTTTCCTTGGCGCGCGCGGGGCTTACGCCATTTGAGATTTTACAAAGCTATTACGGCGACGATATTGAGCTTGTGGAGGGGGCGCCTGTCGGCTCTTTGGATGACAGCGCGCCTGACGTTCCCTTACGGGTAGGGCAGGTGAATCCCAACGTTGAGCTTGTGCAAACGCGGCTCAATCGCATTTCGCGCAACTATCCCGCCATTCCCAAAATCGCCCCTGTAAACGCCGCCTTTGGCGTTTCAACCGAGGATGCGGTCAAGGCCTTTCAGCGCATTTTCGGCTTGACGGATGACGGTATTGTCGGGCCTGCGACCTGGTACCGTATTCTTTATGTATATAACGGTGTCAAGCGGCTATCCGAGTTGAATGCAGAGGGGCTTTCTCTTGACGAGGTTTCCTCCCAATATCCTTCCCAGCTTTCACTTGGCGACACGGGAAGCGGCGTTTTTTATTTGCAGTATTACTTATCCTACATCGCAGACTTCGTTCCCACCGTTTCCTCTGTTTCGGTCGATGGCACCTTCGGCGAAGAGACGGAGGCGGCCGTTCGCGCCTTTCAAACAACCTACGGCTTACAGCCCGATGGAGTTGTGGGTGAGCTGACCTGGAACGCCATTTACAACGTATATTCGGGTCTTGTTTCCTCCATACCTCTTTCCTATACCGAGGGCTTGACGATTCCCTTCCCGGGAACGCTGCTGACGCTTGGCGCACAGGGGGAGGACGTTCGTCTTTTGCAAGAATATCTGCGCTTTATATCCGAGGCCTATCCGCAAATTCCCGCGCTGACGCCCGACGGCTTTTACGGAGAAGAAACGGAACGGGCGGTTACCGCCTTTCAGGATTTGTTCGGCATTGATTTGATAAGAGGCTCGGTCGGCGGCTTGACTTGGGAGGCTATTACCTCGGTGTACGATGACGTATATAACGGGCGCTTGGCGAGCGAGGGGCAATATCCCGGCGCTCCCATTTCTTAAAAAACTGGAAAGGGTGTGAAAAGTATGTACGATATACGCGACAAAAAGGAGGCCGTTCGGCAAATTCAGCGCTTTTTGATTTCTTTTGCGGCGGCAGAGAGGAGTTTACCTTTATTGACTGTTGACGGCATCTATGGCGAAGAAACAAGAGAGGCCGTCAGGCACTTTCAAAGAGCCCAAGGCTTAACGGAAACGGGCGTGACCGATTTGGAAACCTGGCAGCTGCTTTTTGCTGCTTACGAGCAAAACGAGGCGAATAGCGAGAGCGATCTTGTTCCTGAGGCGGCATTTCCCTTGCGAATGGGAGACTCGGGCAGCACCGTTTCGATTTTACAAACGGTGCTTGAAGAGCTTTTGAGCACGGGGCTTGCGGCAGATGGCTTTTTCGGCAGGCGAACGGAGGACGCCGTTCGCGCGCTTGAAAGACAGTACGGCGATGCGCCGACGGGCGTTGTGAGCAAATGGCTTTGGCGGCGCTTGGCGATAGCCTACAAGGAAAAGGCCTCGCGCCGTTTTAATCCTCTTCCTTGAATTTTTAAGACTTCCTTGTAAATATATCCGAAAAAGCGGCAATAATGAGGTCGGTGCCACTTGGGCGCCGAAAGGAGAGGTTTTTTTGGAACACCGTTTCACAAAGCGCGCCGAGGGCGCGCTGAACAACAGCTTGCAGTTAGCCTGCAATCTTGGACATACTTACATCGGAAGCGAGCATTTGCTTTTGGCACTGATGAAGGAAAAGGAGAGCCTTGCCTCCTTCTTTTTGGAGGGACACGGGCTTTCGGAAAGAAAAATCAAAAGCGCCATTGCCGATTTTGCAGGCACGGGAACGCCGACAAAAATCACCGTCAAGGATATGACGCCGCGCACGCGCCGCATTATTGAGCTTTCGGGAAAATGCGCGCAGCGCTTCTCTTCCGCAACCATTGGAACAGAGCATATTCTGTTGGCGCTTTTGGGAGAGCGGGAATCGGTTGCCGTCAGGCTTTTGGTTTCTCTCGGAGTTGCCATTTCCGATTTGGAGGGAGAGCTTACCGCCTTTTTGGAGACGGCCGAGGGAACGGGAAAAAACGGTCGGAATACGAAAAAATACCTTTCTCCTTTATCGGCCGGCTCTGTTCTGTTAACCTACGGCAAGGATTTGACGCAGGCCGCCCTTGAGGGAAAGAATGATCCGCTTATCAACCGAGAAGGAGAGCTTGCGCGCGTTATTCAGATTTTATCGCGGCGCACCAAAAACAATCCCTGCCTCATCGGAGAGCCGGGCGTTGGAAAAAGCGCGATTGCAGAGGGCCTTGCGCTGAAAATAGCGCTTGATGAGGTTCCCGACAGCTTAAAGGGAAAGGCGCTTTTACAGCTTGACGTTTCCGCAATGATTGCAGGCGCCAAATACCGAGGCGAATTTGAGGACAGACTCAAAAGCGTTATCAAGGAGGCCTCGGAAAACAAAAAAATCATTTTGTTTATTGACGAAATTCATATGATAGTGGGCGCCGGCGCGGCAGAGGGGGCGGTGGACGCCGCCAACATTTTAAAGCCCGCTCTGGCGCGCGGAGAGTTACAGGTTCTTGGCGCCACCACCGTCAAGGAATACCGCCAGAAAATTGAAAAGGATTCGGCGCTTGAACGCCGCTTTCAGCCCGTTTCGGTTGCAGAGCCGACGGAGGCGGAATCCGTTTCTATTTTGAAGGGATTAAAGGAAAAATACGAGGCCCACCACCGCTTACACATTACGGACGAGGCCATTGAGGCGGCGGTGCGGCTTTCCTCCCGGTATATTTCCGACAGATTCTTACCCGACAAGGCCATTGACCTGCTCGATGAGGCGGCCTCAAGCCTTCGGGTTTCCCAAAGCGCCCCCTCCGCTACTCTTTTGGCGCTTGAAAAGCAGCTCGCTGCCATTTCACAGCGCAAGCTTTTGGCTGTTAAGAGCCAAAATTTTGAAGAGGCAGCACAACTACGGGGAAAGGAGGGGGAGCTCAAAGCGCTATACGAGGAAGAGCGAAAGCAGGCGTCTGAGGCCTTGGCGAAGTCGGAGGGAACCGTGCTTCCCTCTCACATTGCCGAGGTGGTAACGCGGCACACGGGAATCCCGCTTTCTGCCCTTGAAAAAAGCGAAAGTGAAAGGCTTTATCTGCTTGAAGATGCCTTAAAGGCACGCGTTATCGGGCAGGACGAGGCTATCCATTTGGTTGCACAGGCTATTCGCCGCACACGCTTGGGGCTTAAAAATCCAAGGCGGCCTATCGGCTCCTTTTTGTTTCTCGGCCCGACGGGTGTGGGCAAAACGGAGCTTTCCTTGACGCTTGCTTCTCTTTTGTTTGACAGAGAGGACGCACTGATTCGCCTTGATATGTCGGAATATATGGAGCGCCACAGCGTTTCGCGGCTTATCGGCTCGCCGCCCGGATACGTGGGCTACGAGGAGGGGGGACAGCTGACCGAGCTTGTCAGGCGGCGTCCCTATTCCGTTGTTTTGTTTGACGAAATCGAAAAGGCGCACCCCGACGTCTTTAACCTTCTTTTGCAGATAACGGAGGACGGCGCCTTGACGGACGCCCAGGGGCGCCGCGTTGATTTTGCCAATACGGTGATTATTCTGACCTCAAACGTTGGCGCAGGAGCGTTTGCCGAGGGGCACGCGGTCGGCTTTGTTTCAGAGCCCACGCAAAAACGGGAGGAAGCGATGAAGGAGGCCTTAAAGGCAACCTTCCGACCCGAATTTCTCAACCGCTTAGACGAAATCGTGTATTTCTCGCCATTGAGCAAGGATGATCTTGAAAAAATAGCCGCCTTACTTTTGGATGACCTGAAGGAACGCGCCAAGGAGGGCGGGATTTCTCTTTCCTTTGACCCATCAACTGCCGCACTTTTGGTGAAGGAGTCCAAGGATATTGCGTTATACGGTGCAAGACCTTTGCGGCGCACCCTGCGGCGTCTTGTTGAGGACGCCCTCTCTCTTGCGCTGCTTTCGGAAGAAATTACTGCTTCTCTGCCCATTTTTTGCGCCGTTGAGGGAGACTCCGTTCGATTTTTGCAGGGCGAGGACAC
Source organism: Eubacteriales bacterium (assembly GCA_045661325.1). Taxonomy (GTDB): domain Bacteria; phylum Bacillota; class Clostridia; order Oscillospirales; family CAG-272; genus UBA1740. Next base: position 40,813 of record JAZRFK010000060.1, read on the forward strand.
CGACGCCTTTCTCTTGGAGCAAAAAGAGCAATAAACGTCAAAAGGCGCAAAAGGGCAAACTTTCAGCAGACACTTGACAAAAACCCATTTTTCGCGTATAATATAAAAAAAGGAAAAAATGAGGAGGTTTTTATTATGACGATTGGCGAAGGAATTTGCAAGGTACTGTATGCCGGTGTTGGCGTGATTGCCATTGGCGTTGAAACGGTTGCCGGTGCCTTTGACGGTTGGGCCGAAAAGGGCAAGACCGTTGTGGAAGAGGGCAAGGCAATGGTTAAGAATGCCATTGAGAAGTGCAAGGTTTCCGATGCGGATGCGCCTGCCGTAACCGTTGAAGAGGATAACGGCGAAAACGCTCCCGTGGAAAACGCATAAATCACTTGCATAGAAATGAAAAAAGGAAGCTTGTCGAACGACAGGCTTCCTTTTTTTCAGTTTTTAGCTCTTACAGTTCGTCTTTCCCCGATGGATAGGTGCTGCGGGGGGATTGAATTCGTTGACGGGAAAGGCCATACGCCGAAACATACGGCAGGGGTCCTCCTCGGTATGAGCGGGAGGACATTCCTTATCGGGAACGGCATACTCCGTTGCAGAAATCAAGAACTGTCCCGGGCGCTCCAAGCGCACCACCGAGAACATTCCAACCGAAACCAGAAGGCGATTGCCAACTGTGGAAATCACGGTGGGTACACAGCCGCAAAACGCATCCGTGATGCAGGCGGGGAGCGTTTCCTCGTCAAGCTCCGTTTGTGCCATGCAGTCACAAGGCACCTCGGGGCAAGCAACGCGAACGTTTAAGATAATGGGGGCGACCGTTTCAACAACGGCAACGGGTGTCTTCTCTTCTCCGCTGCAAAGCACGGGAACGGGGCAAAAGGCATCCTCGCCCGAAGAACGAAATACGGTTGCGCTTCCTTCACCGCCGTACAGGATAACGCTCTTTTCCAAAACGATTAAGCCGAAAAATTCCTGCGTACGTCCTGCGGCAACGCAAGCCTCCAAGCGCAATCGAATATAGAAGCGAATGTTGATTTGGTAAAAGCCGTTATTAAAGGGGACAGCACCCACACTGATGGATGTACCCAAAATAGTGGCATCGGTCGCACGTACGATGGGAGAACGGTCAATCAGCTCCTGGCCTTCCGACGTTAAATAAACGCCGACGTCCTCATAACAATCTCTATCACGGCAAGAGTCGAGAACTCGCATTGTATCAATGCAGACAGTTTCCCGATTGCCCGAGGCGCCATTCCCCTGGCCGCAGGAGCATCTGCTATCTGCCATGGTTCATTCCTTCCTTTCGCAAAAATTTGAGGGTTGAAGCAAAACCTCAAAAAAAATATTATCGAGGCGTTACCACCTCGATAATATCTTATGCAAACAAAGGAATTATGTTATTGTCTTATCGTTTACATATAACCGCGCAGGCCTGCACAATCCTCAGGGTTAGCAGAAACCGTCATAATGCAGTTATAACCTGCAGAGGCAACCAGCCTATCCAGCTCCTTCACGAAAAGCTCAAAGGCAGCCAAATCGTCTCCACAAATTTTAAGAGCGGAATCCACAAACAAATCGGTTATATCATGGTCACTTGCCGTGATACCTGCAATAAAGCCGTACAGAGCCTGACCGTCTTCGATCTTATAGCTGCCGCAGTCAACCAAACGAGCCTTATGCGTTACGTCATAATTCAACTTGGAGCCACGCTCAATACAGATAACGGAGCCCTTGCTTTCGGCCGCTGCCTTGTTGACCATTTCAATCAAGGTTTTGGTTTTTCCGGTTCCTTTTACGCCGACAATTAATTTTAACATAGTGTATCCTCCTCGTGAATTTTGATTTCCACCTATATGATACACTATTTTTTTGGAAATTTCAAGTACTTTTGCACAAAAAAATCAATTTTTTTTCAATCTTTTTGTTAATTTTTCTTTTTCTTCCTCATATCCGGGCTTTCCAAGCAGGGCAAACATATTCTTTTTGTAGGATTCAACACCCGGCTGATTAAAGGGATTGACACCCAAAAGATAGCCCGATACGGCGCAGGCAAGCTCAAAGAAATAGATGAGGTAGCCAAGAGAGGTCTCGTTTCTCGCTTCAAGCTCCAAAAGAAGATTGGGCACGCCGCCGTCCTGATGGGCCAAAAGGGTTCCCTTCATAGCCTGCTCGTTTACGTAATCAAGCTCAAGACCCGTTAAGAAATTCAAGCCGTCCACGTTTTCAGCATCGTTGGGGATTTTAAAGCTGACACCGGACTGACCAACGGAAAGAACGGTCTCGAACAAAACGGGGGTTCCGTCCTGCACAAACTGACCGAGAGAATGCAAATCGGTGGAGAAAATAACGGATCCGGGCAAAAGACCCTTCTTATCCTTTCCTTCGCTTTCACCGTACAGCTGCTTCCACCATTCGTTCATCATCTGCATATAAGGCTCGTAGCTAACCAGCATTTCAACGGCCTTACCGCTACGGTAAAAGAGATTGCGGTACGCCACATAACGCAATGCGGCGTTCTGCGCGAAGTCCTTATTCAAAAGCTCTGCTCTTGCCGAGGCGGCGCCTGCCATCAGGGCAGAAATGTCCACACCCGCAACGGCGATGGGCAAAAGGCCAACGGCGGTCAAAACGGAAAATCTGCCGCCAACGTCATCCGGCACAACGAAGGTTTCGTAGCCGCGCTCGGTGGAAAACTGCTTCAAGGTTCCCTTGGCTTTGTCGGTGGTAACGAAGATGCGCTCTCTGGCGCCCTCTTTTCCGTATTTCTCCTCCAAGAAGCTGCGGAAGGCGCGGAAGGCCACAGCAGGCTCCGTGGTGGTACCCGACTTGCTGATAACGTTTACACAAACGTCCTTACCCTCGCAAAGCGCAAAGACCTCCGCAAGAGAGGCGGCGCTGATGGTATTGCCTGCAAAATAGATGTCAGGCGTATCCTTTTTCAGATTGTTATATAAGGGAGAGCGCAAAAACTCGATAACGGCACGGGCGCCAAGATAGGAGCCACCGATACCGATAACCACCAGAACGTCACAGCTTTTCTTAATTTTTTCTGCTGCGGTAAGGATGCGCGCAAACTCCTCCTTATCGTATGCAACGGGCAAATCCACCCAACCCAAGAAGTCGCTTCCCGCGCCCTCTCGGCTTGCCAAGACGTCATACGCAGACAACACCTCGGACTCTATTTTTTGCAACGCCTCGTCCGTCACAAAGGGCTTTGCAAAAGACTCATTTAACTTTAAAGTTCCCATATTTTTTCTTTCCTCCGTAGTACAAAATACAAAGATATTATACCGATAATTCTCCAAAAAAGCAAGAGGTTTTAGGAAAAAATATGAAATATTATTAAATTTTTAAATATGGCCGATAAAGCCCGAGAGCAACCGCATAAACACGTGGAAAAACGAGATTTTTTCGACGCTCTCCATGGCTAAAATTTTGCTTTCGCCAACGATCTCGCCATCTGCGTAATAGGTGATTTGTCCGACGGTCTCACCCTTGGCAATGGGCGCCTTTAAGCTTTCGGGCAAGGTTATTTCACTCTTGACAGCGGAAAGCTTTTCCTTGGGCAAAGCAACGGCAATGCCCTCTGCGTGCAAGGGAAGATGGCTCTCTCTTCCGCCAACAACGGTAATGGGAGAAAGATTTTGCGCTTCTCTCTTGAAAAGGCCGTAATTCGCAAAGCCGTAATCCAAAAGCTTTTTGGCCTCCTCGTTGCGAATATCTCTGCTTTCCGCACCCATAATGACCGCAATCAGCGTCACCCCGTCTCTTTCTGCGGTGGCGCTGATGCAAAACTTGGCCTTGGCGGTAGATCCTGTTTTCAAGCCCGTTGCCCCCTTATAAAAGCGCACGAGGCGATTGGTGTTCGTTAAGGTAAATTCGCCGTTTCTTATCGTGTCCATCCACGTTGCGCTATATGTCAATATCTCCGGATAAGCAATCAAGGCGCGCGACATAAGGGCAATATCCTTGGCGCTGAGGAGATGATTTTCCGTAGTATCGTCCAAGCCGTTCGTGTTTTCAAAATGCGCCGTTTCCATACCAAGCTCCTTGGCTCTTTGGTTCATTTTGGCAACGAAGGCCTCCTCACTTCCCGAAATGTATTCAGCCAAGGCCAAGGCCGCGTCATTTGCCGAGGCGATGACAACGCTTTTGACAAGATCCTCTACCGTCATTTGCTCGCCTGCCTCCAAATATATCTGCGATCCGCCCATAGAGGCGGCAAGCTCACTGACGGTGACAACGCTATCCCACGCGATTTTGCCCTCCTTGATGGCTTCCATTACCAAAAGCAAGGTCATAACCTTCGTGACCGAGGCAGGTGGGAGCGCTTCGGTCTCGTTCTGGGCGAACAAAACCGTTCCCGTTTCTGCCTCCATCAAGATGGCCGAGGCGGCCGCAATTTCAAAGGCATTTGGCTTTTCCCCTTCATTTTCCGCTTCTAAGGCGAAGGAGGGTGAAACCAGGGAGCCAAGAAGCAAAAGGAGCGCTAAGCACAGAGATAAGAGCCGTTTTTTCATCATAATCGTCTTCCTTCCTCATTCTCTTCCCTTTTCTTCGGCGCAAGGCGAAAACGAAGGGAAAGCTTTTTTACAATATATGGCTTTCTTCTTCACAATATGTATTCGTATCTTTATACAAAAAGAAAAGGAAGAGGCCCTCGGTTACCTCTTCCTCTTTTGCTTATAAAAAAGAGCGAGAGCCGATTTTGGCTCTCGCACATAATATCAATTCATGGGGCGGCGACCTTCGATGGCACGATGCAACGTTACCTCGTCGGTATACTCCAAATCGCTTCCTACGGGCAAGCCGTACGCCAAGCGCGAAAGCTTCACCCCAAAGGGCTTGAGAAGGCGCGCCAGATAAGAGGCGGTTGCCTCTCCCTCAACGGTAGGGTTGGTGGCGATTAAGATTTCCTTTACCGTATCGTCCTCCAAGCGAGCAAACAGCTCCTTGATATGTAACTGCTCGGGCGAAATACCGTTCATAGGAGACAGAACACCGCCAAGCACGTGATACACGCCGCGATACTCGCGCACGCGCTCAAAGGCCATCACGTCCTTGGGGGTTTCCACAACGCAAATCATACTCTCATCCCTATCCACGTCGGCGCAAATCGGACAAAGTCCGTCAAGCGTCAGATTACAACAGACAGGACAGGTATGTATATTGCTTTTGGACTCCAAAATGGCCTCGGCAAACGCGGCGGCATCCTCCTCGCTCATATTCAAGACAGCGAAGGCCAAGCGCGCGGCCGTTTTGCCTCCGATGCCCGGAAGCTTACGGAAGGACTCGATAAGCCGACTCAGCGGCAAGACGTACTCGGCCATAATCAGAACATCCCGGGCAGGTTAAACTGCCCCATTTGGCTCGAAAACTTGGACATTTCCTCCTCGGCCGTGGTATCAACCTTGCGAATAGCCTCATTGACAGCCGCAAGCACGATGTCGGAAAGGGTTTCTACATCATCGGGATCAACAATGTCGGGATCAATTTGCAGGGAAAGAATCTCTCTCTTTCCGTTAATTTTCACAGTAACAACACCGCCGCCTGCGGAGACCTCGTACTCTCTCGTTTCAAGCTCTGCCTGTGCGGCCGCCATATCCTCTTGCAGCTTTTGTGCCTGACGGATCATTCCCGCCATTCCTGCGGCACCGCCACCTTGGTTGGGGATTCTTACCTTCATAAAACAAACCTTCCTTTATTCCTTTATTCCTCATCGTCCACGATTTGCCAGTCCTCCAAAAGCCGCCCTCCCGCTCCCTTTGGAAGCGTTACAACGGAAAACGGCTCGGAAAGAATACTGCGCCCTATTTTCTCGGAAATAGCGGCCTTAATGGCCAAAAGCGTGTCCTCTTGGGTCAATATATTTTTAACGAAATCATCTACGACCTGCATCAAGAAGCCCTTTTGCTCGCAATACAGCATCTTAACCTTGGACAAAAAGCCCGCCAAGGATCGCTTTTGCATCGAAAGGGTTTCAATAACCTCGCGCCAGCAGGGCAAGGGGCGGTAAGCGGCGCTATCCGCTTCCTTGTTCTCGGTTTTTTCTTCCTTTTTGGCCTCTACCCTTGCTTTCGGGGCTTCGGGCTCTTCTTCTTTTCGGTGGGAAGGAGCGACCGGCTCGCTTTGCGAGGCAACCTTCGCCTTGGGAGCGCCAACCGCGCCCTCTGTGACAATGGGCGCGCCAAGCTTCAAGCGCGATACCTCCTCCTCAAGTCTTCCTATGCGCGCAAGAAGCGCCGCAGAATCAAGAGACAGGCGAGAATCACACATACGCGTTAAGGCAAGCTCTGCCGTGCTACGCTTGGCAACACTTCCCTTTTGCATTGCAAAAAGAGCCTCCTCCAAAAGCTTGCTCTGGTAAGCAAGGCCTTCCAAGGTAAAGAGGGCGGCGACCTCCTTCAAGGCGGCCTCCTCCGCATCCGTCAAGTCTAAATACGCAGCGGCGTCCTTGGCGGTTTTGACCACCATCATATCACGGTAGGCCTCTATCAGCTCGGAAAAGAAAACGCTCAAATCCTTGGATTTGTTTACAACGTCTGCCACCGTAGCATAGATGGCCTCATAATTTCTCTCGGCAATGGCACGGATAACCGAAAGCGTGTCCTCTCTTTTGCCTGCACCAAGCATTTCGCTTACGGTAGAGACGGTGACAGCCTCGGCACTTCCCGCACAAAGCTCAAAAAGGCTGATAGCATCACGCATACCGCCCTGCGCCAAGCGCGAGATAACCAATGCGGCATCCTCCTCCAAGGCGATGCCCTCTGCCTTGGCGATGGTTTGCAGTCTGCCCGACAGCTCCGCCGTTGCGATGCGACGAAAATCGTACCGCTGGCAACGGGAAATAATGGTTGCGGGCAGCTTTTGCATTTCGGTGGTTGCCAAAATGAAGATAACGTGCGCGGGCGGCTCCTCCAAGGTCTTTAACAAGGCGTTAAAGGCAGAGGCAGAGAGCATATGCACCTCGTCAATAATGTAAACACGGTAACGCAGGGAGGCAGGCGCAAACAATACCTCTTCCCTGATGTCACGGACGTTTTCAACGCCATTGTTACTGGCCGCGTCCATCTCCGTGACGTCCGTAGCTCTGCCCTCTGCAATAGAAAGGCAGGCGGCGCACTTATGGCAGGGGTTGCCGTTGACGGTGTTTTCACAGTTGACGGCCTTGGCAAGAATTTTGGCACAGGAGGTTTTGCCCGTTCCGCGCGAACCGCAGAACAAATACGCATGAGAAAAACGGTTGTTCGCCACCTGGTACTTCAAAACGTCCGTTATATGCCGCTGGCCAACGACAGAATCAAAATCCTGCGGTCTCCATTTTCGGTATAACGCCTTATGCATCGCCGTCACCTCCTGTTTAAACAGTCTAAAAATACAAAGTTCCATCAAAGGAAAAGATCATACACCCCAAATTCGACACAGACCTACACGCGTTAACCGCACACTCTGCTCCGAACAGGCGCCCCTGTGGCACATGGAAAGCTCCGCTTAATGCTGCTTAGTTCCCTACCTGACATGGTTCACGGTTCCCCATTGCACAAGACCCATTCTTCAACACAGAGGAATGCGGCGCAGACCGCACAAGCATGCGCCTCCTGAGGAGAATTCGGCCCCGCTACAGCGGATTTCGGGTACAAGGCTCCGCTACTGCCCCGCTTAGTATGACCTTTTCCATTGATGGAAGCGGCATTTTTCTGCCTTTATTATTGTAACAGATATTTCACCTTTTTGCAAGTGGTTTATAAAATTTTTTCAAGGCGACTCAGATAACGAGGCCACCGTTGACGCCAAGCACCTGCCCTGTGATAAAGGAAGCCGCATCACTTGCCAAAAACAAGACGGCAGAGGCCACGTCAGCAGTGCTTCCGAGACGCCCAAGCGGCGTTTCCTCCACGAGCGCATCCTTATCCGCCTTGGACAGATGACCGTTCATTTCCGTATCAATCACACCGGGAGAGACGGCGTTCACGGTGATGCCCGAGGGGCCAACCTCCTTGGCCAAGGCCTTGGTGAAGCCGATAAGCCCTGCCTTCGTAACGGAATAATGCACCTCCATGGAGGCACCGACCTCGCCCCACATAGACGAAACGTTTATTATTCTACCGCTTTTGCGACGAATCATACCGGGAAGCACCTCGCTCGCGTAAAAAAGGGCGCTATCAAGGTTGACCGCGCAAAGCGCGCGCCACTCCTGCTCGGACACCTCATCAAAAAGCTTCACAAGAGAAAGTGCGGCGTTATTGACCAAAACAGAGACGAAGCCATAGGCCTCCTCGGCCACTCTGACGGCCGCAGCGATTTCCTGCTTGGAGGCCGAATCCGCGAGAATGGAGAGCGCCCCCGTTTCCTCTGCCAGAAGCGAAGCCTCCCTTTGCGATTTTTTATAAGTGAAGGCTACCTCAAAGCCGGCTTTGCGAAATGCGCGCACTATCTCACTTCCAATACCGCGCGATCCGCCGTTTACCAAAACGCAGCCGCGTTTTCCGTTTTCCGTCATAAAATTTCTCCCATCTGCCGCAAAAGCGACCCTTTCCTTTTAATATTATAAGATTTTCGGAATAAAAAGTCAATCGTCTATGACAAACATCTTGCATTTTTTGCTTTCTTGCGTTACAATCTATATGACATTTAAGAAAAATCTCTTATGAAGCGCGAACGATGACGCTTCAAAGCTCATTTTTGAAAGGTTGCGCTATGCTACTCGCCATCAGTCCCTCCCCCAAGGCCTTAAAGACCTTAAAAAAGGCTTTATTTTCTCATCATTATTTTGCTCTTTACGCATTTCCCGACAAGCTTTTTGAGACCGCCGCCCTCTTTCCGCCAAAAGCGCTTCTTTTGCTTTACTGTCAATATGACGGCGAAATGCAAAAAATGCTTTCGACCTTTAAAAAGCAATATCCCAAGACTCACGTGATTTGGATAGGCAAGGCGCCCTTGAAGAAAAAGCCCGCAACCCTTGACACTGTGATGATATACCCTATGCGTCTTTCCTACAAGGCTCTTCTTACCAAGCTCTTTTCCTTCAATCACGAAAGGCCTGACGGCTCTCTTTTAACCAAGGGGCTTTATCTCTCCCCTTTGGACAAGACGGCCGCCATTTACGGTCACCAGGTTCTCTTTTCACTTTCACATATTTCCGTTTTGCGTCTGCTTTCCGAGGCGGCACCGCGCCATCTCTCTGCCGAGGAAATCGCGCTTCTTTGCTCCTTCCCGAGTGAGCCCTTAACGCCATCCACCATCGTTTCCCGCATATCAAGGTTAAACGACTGTGTTAAGCGCTCCTATGCGCTAACGCGCCGTTTAGTCCAAAAGGACGAGACAGGCTACTACATCGCGCCTTGAAAACGGCCGAAGGATTCCCTCGAATAGAAACAAGCTGCCCTTGCATATGGTATGTAAGGGCGGCTTTTTTTCGCCTTGAAAGGAGCTTTCGTATGTTTTGGCAATTACTTGCGGCTATTTTTTCTCATTTTTCCTGTATCATTTTAGGAATAGAAAACGGGCAGTGCTTTCCGCCGCCTCTGAACGCCGCCGAGGAAAGAGCGCTTTTCGCGCAAAAGAAGCTGGGTGACGCCGCGGCAAGAAACAAGCTGATTGAGCATAATTTGCGCTTGGTTGCCCATATGGTAAAGAAATATTACGCCTCCTATCCCATGCAGGACGATTTGGTTTCCATCGGCTCTTTGGGGCTTATCAAGGCAGTTGACACCTTCAACCCTGACAACGGCGCGCGCTTTGCCACCTATGCGGCGAAATGTATTCAAAACGAGATATTGATGTTTTTCCGCTCGCAAAAAAAGCTTTCCTGCGAGGTTTCCATCAATGAGACCATTGACCTTGACAACGATGGCAATCCGCTTACCTACGGCGACATCGTTTATACGGAGGACAACGCGCTGGAGGAGCTCGACCTTCGCATACATACCGAGAAAGCGCTTTTGGCTGTCAAGGACCTTCTTGACGATAGGGAGCGCCAGATTATCGTTTTGCGTTACGGACTTGGCTCCTTGCCACCGAAAACGCAACGCGAGGTGGCTTCTATGCTGCATATTTCACGCTCCTACGTCAGCCGCATTGAAAAAAAGGCGCTTTTGCGGCTTCGCCGCAGCTTTAAGGACTCCGTTCCCGATTTTGAAAATTAATTTTTGAACATAAAAAGCAAAATCAAGGGTACACTAAACACAAACGGAGCTTTCCGTACTTTCGAAAGGAGAAAAAGGCCTTGATGATATTGGATAGGATTGCGCTGGCTTTAACCATTATCGGCGCATTGAACTGGGGCTCTATTGGGCTATTCGCCTTTGATATCGTGGCTTGGATTGGCGGTGGACAGCTTGCACTGTTCAGCCGTATCGTATACACGCTGGTTGCCTTGGCAGGCATTTGGTGTATTTCGATTCTGTTCCGCCCCTCCGACGAGCCCTTAGTCCACAGAGACTAATCGCCGCTATTCATAAGCCGTCATCCCCGTGAAGCCGCGGCGCTATCCCATTTGGATAGCGCCGTTTTTGTTTTTCCTCATATAAAAAATTCCATACAGCATACCTTCAAATCCGCCCCTTTGAAATGCGTTGAGCCAAGGTAGCGCGCGACAGAAAGCCTCATATACTGAAAACGGGTGATTTCCCGACGGTTTCCATAATTTGTATGATTAAAAACCGAGAAAACGAGGCAAGAATAATCATGAAAACAGACAAAGAAAGGAAATATTCTCAAAAAAAAGGAGTCGCGCCGATGAACATAAAAAGAGGAGATATTTATTACGCCGATTTAAGTCCCGTTGTGGGAAGCGAGCAGGGGGGAATCCGCCCTGTTTTGATAGTCCAGAATGACGTTGGCAACCGATACAGCCCCACCGTTATTGCAGCCGCCATTACGAGCCGCATGGGAAAAACCAAGCTTCCCACGCACATTGATATATACGCAGACGAGGTGGGGCTTGCCAAGGACTCGGTTGTTTTGCTTGAACAAATCCGCACCCTTGACAAGCGCCGCCTGCGAGAAAAGATGGGACACCTTGACAGTGCCGCCATGGAAAGAGTGAACGGTGCTATATCCGTCAGCTTCGGTCTTGTTTCCGAGGACGAACGAAACACCCGCGTGTATACAGGTCACGGAAGCCTTGGCTAATTTACAGAGTCGTAACAAAATCGCCAACCTTTTTTCCCTTTCTTATGCTATACTAAAATAGAACAACAATCGGAAAGGCTTGGGTATAGACGATGAAATGGACGGAAGCTTACGTTACTGACTCGCATGACCTTGATTTTAACAGTGTTTTGCGAACCTCCGCTTTAATGCATTACGTGCAGGAGAGCGCCAACGCGCAGCACAGAAACGTGGGCCCGACCCTTGAGGAAATCCGCGAAAAAGGCTTTGCCTTTTTGGTCAGCCGCTTTTCGCTTTCGCTTTTGCGGCCTATCCTTCCCTACGAAAGACTTTCCGTTGAAACCTTCACCACCGAAAGCCGCGGCTATTCCTTTAATCGCATCGCACGCGTTACGATTGACGGTGCGCTCGTTGCCGAGGCGCATTCCGTTTGGGCGATGGTGGATATACAAACGCGGCGCCCTGTTCGCGTTTCTGATTCCGGCTGCTTCTTCGCGCCCGAGGAATATCCTCTGCCGCCGAGCGAACGGCTCATTTTCCCGCAGGACGCTGCCTTTGACGAGCCCGTTTTTCACCGCGTCAGCTACGGAGACTGCGATTTAAATATGCATATGAACAATACAAAATATGTCGATATGCTTTGCGATCTGCTTCCAATGAAGGATAAATTCGTTTCCTCCTTCCGTATTCATTTTCTGAACGAGGCCAAGCACGGTGACACGCTTTCGCTGCTGCATATGAGACAGGGAGAGAAGGATACCTTCCGCACTCTTTGCTCTGACGGCAAGGTAAACGTTGAGGCAGCGCTTACCCTTTCCCCTATTTCCTCTCTTTCTTAAAATAACTTTTATAGAGGGCGGCGCATTTTATGCGCCGCCCTCTTTTCCCTTTTTTCTTCTATTCTCTTTTTGGACGCCTCCTCATATACTGTATTATCACGATGACATAAGAGAGAAAGGAACGAAAAAATGAATACCTATATGCCTGAGGGTATGTTTGGCGATTATAGCAAAAGCGAAGCGGCAAGCTTTCTGCCGCGCGATCTGGAAAGGGCCATAGAAAAGAAGAAAATCCTACAAGCTCCCGTTACCCTTTGCGATGGAGAGATGAATTTGCACGTGGCGCTGGGGAACGGCTTGGAGGGCATTATTCCCTACGGAGAAACGGTTTACACCAGAAAGGGAGAGTCCATCAAGGATATTGCCGTTTTGACGCGCGTGGGAAAGACAGTGGCCTTTCGTGTTATTGACGTCAAGAAGCAGCCAAACGGACGCCCTTGCTATATTCTGTCAAGACGGGAGGCACAAAGAGAGTGCTACGAAAACAAAATTTCTCTTTTGCGCCCGGGAGACGTGATTCCTGCGAAAATCACGCACATGGAGGGCTTCGGCGCCTTTGCAGACATTGGGTGCGGCATCATTTCGCTCCTCTCCGTTGACTTGATTTCCGTTTCTCGCATCGCGCACCCGCGCTTTCGCTTTTCTCTCGGCCAAGAAATTCAGGTGGTGGTAAAGGCCAAGGACGAGGCAGGGCGTATTTTTATCAGCCACAAGGAGCTGCTTGGCACCTGGGAAGAAAACGCCGCCTTGTTTCAGGTTGGGCAGACGGTAACCGGCATTGCGCGAAGTCGGGAGCCTTACGGTGTTTTCGTTGAGCTTACCCCCAATCTGACAGGACTTGCCGAGCCACGCGAGGACATTGCGGAAAACTCCGCCGTTGCCGTTTACATCAAGAACATTTTAAGAGAAAAAATGAAAATCAAGCTGGTGATTATTGATACCTATCCTGCCAAGCCGCCGCGCTTATCCCTTCCCCCTTTTCCCTCCGCTGACAAAATCACCCATATAGACCGCTGGATTTACTCGCCAAGGGATGCCGAAAAGCGCGTTGAGAGCGTTTTCTCCTGAAGCTTTTGCCTTTTTTTCGCATAATCAAGAAAATTTCTTTGTTTTTTTTCAAAAAAAAGAAAATTACTATTGATTTTTTTGAAAACTCGTGCTATAATACGATATGTTGAATTTAAAGATATACTGACATGTAAATGTTTGTATCGGTATTATGCGAATAGGAGGTGTCACGCATGGCAAAGTGTTCTATGTGCGGTAAGGGAGTTGTGTTCGGTCACACCGTTTCTCACTCTAACCGTAAGTGTAACAGAACTTGGAAGCCGAACATCCGCAGAGTGAAGGCTGTTGTTGACGGAACGAACAAAACGATTTACGTTTGCTCTCGTTGCCTTCGCACCCAGAAAAAGGCTGCCAAAGCTTAAAAGCTTACAAGAAAAAGGATTGCGTGACGCAATCCTTTCTTGTTTTTTACGAAAAAAACGCTTCGGTTTTACCGAAGCGTTTTTCTTTGCTTTTAGAAATCGATTTTCCAATCCTCGTCCCAAGGATAGCGCATATACAAAACCTCGCCGCCGCGCTTGGCAGACTCCTCAGCGTAAATGCCGGGCAGGGTCATGCAAAGGCCTTCCTTCAAGGAGATGGGCGCAGGCTTGCCGTTGGCAATGGCGTCATAGAAATGGTCAAGCAAGGCATAGTCCATTCCGCCGTGTCCAAAGGAGGCCGCCTTTGCATTGCCTGCGTAAGCGGGAGGCATAAATTCGCCGCCAATCTCCTTTAACTCCATATCCAGCTCCTTCATGGAGTTATAACGGATAACGGGCTTATCGTTGCGCTCGATTCTCTCCATATAGCCCTCCGTGCCAAAGACACGGTAATTATGATGGCCAATCTTGGCGCGGCAACGGCCGTTACGCATCAGACGAACGACAACACCCGATTCGGTGCGGAACTGGGCGCACTGCATATCGTCCTTTTTGAAATTCGCATTATAATCGTCCGCGTGCATACCCGTGCCAAAGCAGGAAACGTAACGCAGCTCCTCCTTTACCACCGTAAGCAATGGGCCAAGGGAGTGGGTGCAGTAGCGAATGGGAATCAAAAGGCGGCGCCAGTCGCCGTTCTCGTTGAGGTGAACGCTGGTCTGGCTACCCGGCATAGACCAATGGATGTACTCTGCCTCCATACAGTAGGGGTTACCGAGAAGGCCCTTGTCATAAAATTCCTTCAAAAGAACGGTGAACTTCTGCTCGTTGGGATTGGCACCAACGGAAATGGTTGCCGTGGATTCCTCGGCGGCCTTCCAGAGCATTTCTGCCTCGGCAAGACTGGCAACAACGGGAATATCGGTCAACACGTTGATATTCTTGTAGAGAGCCTTGGCGCAAAATTCCGCGTGAATATCCGCGCCCGTTTCTACGACAACTACGTCAAGATTTGCCTTGTCCAGCATTTCGTCATAATTTTCATAGAAGGTGGCGTTGGGATACATCTCTGCCAAAGGGGCGGGAGAGAGCCATTGCTTTTCATACCAGTTGCGGGGCAAAATGTCGCAAGCGGCGGCAATTTCAACGACGTCGAAGGCATCCGACATCGTCAGCATATGTCTGCCGCGATGACCAAGACCAACCACGCCAACACGAAGCTTTTTCATTTTATATTCTCCTTTTACAGCAAAATGGGCTTGCTACCACAAGTATAACACAGAAAAACGGAAAGTAAATAGAAAAATCCCATTTTTTACAGTAAAAAAACCATATAATATTGATTTTTTACAAAAGAGGTGTATAATGAAATCAATCAACGCGCAAGGAGAAGATCAATGCGGGATATATGCAACTTTATTCCCGCCACCGAAAGCGGCGGAAACATCACCTACTATCATTTTGTGTACGAAACGGGAATCAAAACCTTGAAGCAGCCCTTTTTGCACCGTTTCTACCATTTGATTCTGGTTGCCAAGGGCAAGGGCATCTTCAAGCGGCGTGGCCGTGAGATACCCGTTGAGACAGGCACCCTTTTCGTTGTCTTTCCGCATCAGCCCTACGAGATTATAGCGGAGGAGGGTTTTACCTTTCTTTATATTGATTTCGACGGAAGCCGTGTAGAAAAGCTCTTTGAGCAAACCGGCATCACGGAAAGCAAGTGCGTTTTTCAGAATTTCGGGCATTTATACGATTTCTGGGTTTCCTCCATCAAGCGCGTCACCCGCGAGAATGCCACCACCCTGACCGAAAGCGTTTTACTCTATTCTCTTTCCTTTATCGGCAAAAACGGGCAAAGCACCGAGTTAAAGGATGCGGAGCGCTTCGAGGCGGCGTTGGAATATGTTGACAGCAACTATACCGACCCTTCCCTGTCCATCAAAAAAATCGCGGGGCTTTACTTTTACAACGAAAAGTATTTTTCTGCCTTATTCCGCAAGAAAACGGGCGAAAAGTTTACCGACTATCTGAACCGCCTGCGCGTGGAGCATTCGGTCCGTCTTTTGCAGACGGGTGAGGGCAGCATCAGCGTGCTTGCGGAGTCCTCGGGCTTTAACGACCCCTTCTATTTCTCCAAGGTCTTTAAGCGCTTTGTGGGCAAAACGCCGACGGAATATAAGAAGGCGCTCTTAAAATAAGGGCAATGATACAAAAGGAACAGGCGCCAGCCTGTTCCTTTTTGATTGGAACGAAAATAATCGTAATTGCCTGCTCGCAACGAAAACAAAAATTTCACCGACAAAAAGCGACTTTTCACTATTGCAAATTCACCCAAAACGTGTTATACTGTACTCGTACACAAATTGCACAATCGGTTTTTTGAAGGTTTTCCTTTTTCAAAGGGGTAATATTTTCTGCGTTCCCAATTTCTTTGAGCCTTGGCAAAAATGCAGGTTCCTCGAAATTGGGTACATATAGGCAAAAACCTTTTCTGATTCGTTTGTGTGACAGCAATCGGAGCTTACGTTTTTCGGTGTGCATAACTTCGGTTGTGCACACCTTTTTGTTTATGAAGGAGAAGAATTATGAGATTTCCTGTTGCATATGAAGGGGAAGAACCGTATATTTTTGTTAGTTATAGACACCTTGATACGGAAACGGTTTACAAAATTCTCAGCCAGATGCAAAAAGATGGCTATCGATTCTGGTATGACAAAGCCATCCACGCTGGCGAAGAATGGCGTGAAGAAATTGCTACGCATATAGAATCGTGTAAAGTTTTTATAGCTTTTGTTTCTAAAAGTTACCTTTTGTCTAAAGAGTGCAAAAAAGAACTTGAATATGCTAACGATCAAGAAAAAACAATCTTGTTGATTTATCTACAGGAAGTAAAACAATCTGGTAGTATGGGAATGCTAATGAATCGCATTCAAGCGATTTATAGAAACAAGTATAATGATGAAACGAACTTTTATGAAGCGCTATATGCGGCAAAAGGAATAACGACTTGTCGCTCTTCTCTTCCTCCGGCACCTAAAGAAAAAGAAGAGGTTGCAAGCAAATATTTAAAGTTTGCGTTAGACAAAAAAAGAGGAGAATATGCTGTTATTGGAATCAAAAAAAAGGAAGCATATACTCCTACTGTTATCCCCAAACACATTATGAGCGAAAAAGTCGTTATTCCTAAAAATTACAAAGGTAAGCCTGTTACAAGCATTTGCGACAAGGCATTCTTTCTTTGTACAGGTTTAACAGACATTGTCATTCCTGATAGTGTAGTGAGTATAGGCAATTACGCTTTTTATGGTTGTACAAGCTTAACGTCTATTTTGATCCCCGAAAATGTCACTAATATCGGTTTGTGCGCTTTTCATTACTGCACAGCACTTACGACAATTAAATTTAATCATAACAGCCGATTAAACAGCATAGGTGTGGCGGCATTTTCTGAGTGTCTTTCACTTGCTTCCATTACCATACCCGATAGTGTCACAAAGATTGGGGATCGCGCTTTTAGGAAATGTCAAAGTTTATCTTCCTTTACCATTCCAGAAAATGTAAAATCCATTGGCCTTGACGCTTTTGAAGGATGCGCTAATTTAGAAACTATTTATTTTAAAGGTCGAAAAAGCCAATGGGAAACAATAAACAAGGGTGAAGAATGGGGCAAGCAAAAAATTATTTTCTGGACATCCGTAATGACAGAAAAAAATATCGTTCCTTGCTTGAACTTTAAGTTTGACCGTAAAGCAAATGGCTATACTTTAATCGGAATCACGGACACATCTGTCACGAAAATTACGATTCCCGCTACACATCAAGGTGTACCTGTAATCAGCATTGACGCTTCAGCTTTCTATAATTGTACAAATTTAAAATCCATTACACTCCCTAATAGTGTGGTGAACATTGGCGAAAATGCTTTTTACAACACCGCCTATTATAATGATGCTGCGAACTGGAAGAACTCCTTGCTTTATATTGGAAAGCATTTAATTAGAGCCAAAAAGTCCATATTGAACATAACAACCATCAAAGAGGGCACGTTAAGCATTGCATCCCAAGCGTTTCGTGACTGCACAAATTTAAATGCAGTCGTTCTCCCCGATGGTATAGTTAACATAGGTTCCTCTGCGTTTTCCGGCTGCACACAGCTGAAAAGCATAGATATTCCTTATACTTTAACAAGTATTGGATATATGGCTTTTTATTGCTGTATGAATTTGTCACAAATAACTTTTCCTGACAATCTCAAAAACATAGGCTTTGCCGCATTCGCGGAATGTGCGAATCTAACCTCTTTATCCCTTCCTTTTGGGATAAAGAGCATTGCACCGCGAACGTTTGATAATTGCAAAAATTTAACATCGATCACGATTCCTCAAAGTGTCACCGGAATTGGTTCAAAAGCCTTTAACAATTGCGTAAAATTAACTAATATTTATTACAAAGGAACAACAGCAGAATGGGCAACAATTTTCAAAATGGATGATTGGAACGAAAACACTTGCAAATATACTATCTTTTGTTCCGATGGTACATTAGAAAAATAATTTTGTCTTTCTTGTTCTATGGCCAAACGGGAATAAGAATTGCTTTATTTATCTATAAAAAAGAAAAAGTAATAGGAGCAAAGAAGTTATATGAAAAATCATCCCATCTATGAAGAAATAGCGCCTTTCGCATATGTCAGTTACTCGCATCTTGATAAAGAGCTTATTTGTCCAATTCTCCGTCAGATACAAATTGATAGTTACCGTTTTTGGTGTGATGAAGGTATCTATGTCGACAAGAAATGGGATGAAACAATTGCAGAAAAAATAGATACTAGTGAAATTTTTCTTGCTCTCATTACAGATAATTATCTAGAATCTGGCAATTGCAAAGACGAACTAAATTACGCAAGAGACTTGAACAAAGAGATTCTTTTGATTTTTTTACAAGATATTACTCCATCTGGCAATCAGGCTATTCGAATGGGGCAAATTCCAGCGATTTTCAAAAGCAAGTATCAATGTGAAAAAGATTTTTACACAGAACTCTATTCGCTAAAAGCACTCAACCGCTGTCATTCTTCCAAAGACTCTACAAACAATTACTTAATTTTTTCACTAAATAAAGAAACAGAAGAATATGAAGTTGAAGGCGTAAAAGACAGAGATATTGAAGAAATTATCATTCCCTCCTCTTATCAAGAAAAGCCCGTCACGAGCATTGCCAACCACGCCTTCTGCAATTGTGAAGATTTAACCTCTGTTATACTTCCTGACACTATTAAAACCATCGGTGCCAACGCCTTTGCTTATTGTAAAGTCCTAACATCCATTATCATTCCTGATAGTGTGGTTAGTATTGACCGGGGAGCTTTTGGGGGCACAGAATTGATTTCCATTACTACGCCTTGCTTCAACGAAGCAAGGACAGCAGATGATCATTTGGGGTATATTTTCGGTGCGTACTCTTTTTCTGATAACGGCGAATGCGTGCCCCCCTCTCTTAAAACTGTCATCCTTACAAAGGGAACACAAATCGCCCCTTATGCATTTAATGGCTGCAAAAATTTGACCTCCATCACAATTCCTGACAGTATTATCAGCATTGGTAAAAGCGCCTTCAGTGATTGCGATAGCTTGACCTCCATCACCCTGCCGGATAGCATCGCCAGCATCGGCGAGTATGCCTTTAATAATTGCAAGAGCCTAACATCTGTTACCATCCCTAACAATGTTACCAGTATTGGCAAAGCCGTTTTCGGTAATTGTGATAGCTTGACCTCTATCACTATTCCAGATAGCGTTACCAGCATCTGTGCGTGCGCCTTCGAAGCTTGCACAAGCTTGACTTCTGTCACCATTGGAAATGCCGTTACTGCTATCGATGACTATGCTTTTAATGGCTGCACCAACCTGACATCTTTGACTGTAAAGCAAGGAAATCCCAAACATCATAGCGCAGGCAACTGTTTAATTGAAACTGCTGCTAAAACCTTGGCGGCAGGTTGTAAAAGCAGTGTTATTCCCACGGATGGTAGCGTTATCACAATCAAAGATCGTGCCTTCCGAGGTTGCGAAGGCTTGACTGCTATTACTATTCCAGACGGCGTTACCAGTATCGGTAGTAACGCCTTTGCCGTTTGCACGGGTTTAACCTCTATAACTATTCCCGACAGCGTTGCCAGTATCGGTTATGGCGCCTTCTCTGCTTGCACAAGCTTGACCACTATCACCATCCCGAACAGCGTTACCAACATCAGCAAGTGGCTCTTTGCCGGTTGCGCAGGACTGACCTCTATCATCATTTCTAACAGCGTTACCAACATCGGCGAGTATGCATTTGAACGTTGCGAAAATTTGACCACCATCCACTACAATGGCACTATGGAAGAATGGAACGCTATTTCCAAAGGAAATGATTGGAATTATAACACTGGCAAGTATACCGTCTATTGCACGGACGGAAATTTAATGAAATAAGCTTCAAGGATTGACATTTTTCATAGCTGAACTGTTATAAAAACAAATTAATGCCGCACTAAGAAGGAGAAGACAATGAAAGAACCTCTTGCATATGAGGGCAAAGAGCCTTACATATTTATCAGTTATGCCCATCTTGACAAAGAAATAGTTTATCCTATTCTCAACCGATTAAAGGATGATAATTATCGTTTTTGGTACGATCAGGCGCTTTATGCCAGTGAAGAATGGGATGAAGCTATTGCGGCTAAAGCAGAAGCAAGTGAGATTTTTCTTGCTTTCATTACCAAAAATTATCTTGATTCCGATAATTGCAAGGATGAACTAAAATATGCAAGAGATTTGAACAAGACAATCTTCATAATTTATCTGCAAAACACTGCCCTTTCCGGCGGCATGGCGATGCGAATGAATCGCATCCAAGCAATTTATAAAACTGCATATCAGAATGAAGAAGATTTTTATACGGCTCTGTATGCACACGCGCCCAAAGGGATAGAGTCCTGTCATTCCGCCACCCCGGAAGAGCACGAGAATACGATTCTGAATTTACAACTGGATGAAAAGACAGGAGAATATGTCGTTGCAGGCGTTATTGACAAAACCATTGAAAGAGTCGTGATTCCTTCCACATATCGAGGCAAGCCTGTTACAAAAATTAATGCAGCTGCTTTTGAAAATTGCGAAAAACTTTCTTCCGTTTTCATCCCAGATAGTATTAGCGTTATTGGCGGTGGTGCTTTTTGGCAATGTACAAGCCTCCCCGTTGTCACCATTCCTGAGAGTGTTCTTGTTATTGAAAAATATGCTTTTGCTTATTGTACAAGCCTAACCTCTATCACTATTCCTGCTAACGTAATGAGTATCGGCCAAGGAGTTGTTGCGGGTTGTATAAGTCTTGCTACCATTATTGTAGACGAAAAAAATCCAATTCACAAGGGCGCAAACAATTGTTTGATAAATTCAAATACCAAAACCCTGATTTCTGGTTGCAAAAATAGTGTCATTCCCACAGACGGCAGCGTTGTACTTATAGGAGAGGGCGCTTTTCGAGATTGCAGCGGATTGATTTCTGTATCTATCCCCGATAGCGTAGTAGCAATTGATTCACTAGCTTTTTGTCGTTGCACGAGATTAAAGTCGGTTTCCTTTGGCTCTAACAGTCGACTAACAAAAATCGGCGTGTCTTCTTTCGCTCACTGTGCAGATTTAACCGCCTTCAACTTTCCAAGTAGTGTAACAAATATAGAGAACGACGCATTCGATTCCTGCAAAAGTTTAACCACCATTAATGTTCCTAGTAAAGTAACAAACATTAATTCGAGTGTCTTCAGATGGTGCACAAATTTATCTTCTGTTCTCCTTCCCGATGGTTTAACGAGTATTGGAGAGTCCGCCTTTGTGCATTGCGGAAGCTTGACTTCTATTGCTATTCCTAGCAACGTTTCTACCATTTGTAATGGAGCTTTTTGGGATTGCTCAGCGCTGACTTCTGTTACCTTTGGTGCCGACAGTCAATTAACCACTATTGAAGAAAACGCTTTCGCGCATTGCAGCAACTTGAATTACATCCTTATTCCTAACAGTGTTACTTTTATTGGTTCAAATGCCTTCGAAGAAAGTGGGAAAGCGGACTTGCTTGTATTTCGCTTTTACGGCACAGAAAAGCAGTGGGCAAATATAAAGAAGGGCAAAGAGTGGGATCTGAAAAAGGTGTTTTTTTGTCTGCCTTCGGAAATCAGTATCTCTTCAAGTTGTTGTTTTAGATTTTCGCTGGATAAGAAAAAAAATGAATATACATTTGCTGGTGTCATAAATTGGGCTGGCGCAGAAATTGTGATTCCTCCCACCTATCAAGCAAAACTCGTCACCAGCATCGGCAAAAAGGCTTTTTATAAATGTTGTGGTTTTAGTAGCATCACAATTCCTAATACCATTACCCATATTGGCACCAAAGCTTTAATGGGGTGTAAAGGCTTGTCCGTGATTTATTTTCAAGGCACAGTTGAGCAATGGAAATCTATAAAAAAAGCCCCTAAGTGGGATGAGCAAACTCATCGCTACGATGTTTTCTGTATTGACGGAAATATTGCAATGTTTAAAGGAGAGTCAACATGAAAAAAGCCTTTTGGGCCTTCGTGCTAATTTTGATATTCGTTTTCACTTTTTCTTCATGCGATACTGGAACCAACGGCGGTGACAATCAGCCTCACATCCACACTTACGGAGAATGGAGCACTGTAAAAGACGCTACCTGCACCGATGATGGTCTTAAAGAGCGCATTTGCGATTGTGGTGAAAAGGAAACTGAAGTCATTCCCACAATAGTTTGTGAAGGTTTGGCGTACGAGATAAACGATGATGGGGTATCTTGTACCATTACCGGAATCGGCAAGTACACCAATACGGAACTTGTTGTCCCTGCTATTATTGATGGATATATCGTAATGAACATCGGTGAGGCCGCCTTTTTTAATTGTTCCCACCTTACAAGCGTCACTATTCCCGATAGCGTGAAGAGCATAGGCAAGAGCGCCTTCTCTAGTTGCACCAGCCTTACGAGTGTCACTTTTAACGAAAACAGCCAACTGATGAGTATCGGCGAGAGAGCCTTCTCTAGTTGCACTAGCCTAATGAGTATCACCTTCCCTGATAATGTAACGAGCATCAACAAGTATGCCTTCCAGAATTGTGCCAACCTTATTAACATCACCTTTAGCGAAAGCAGCCAGTTGACGAGTATCGACCAAGGGGCATTTGGTATTTGCACCAGCCTGGCAAGCATTACCATTCCAAAAAATGTGAGCAATATCGGTGCTAATCCCTTCTCTGGTTGCTTAAACCTTATGAGCATTACAGTAGCGAGTGACAACACCACATATCATAGCATGGAAAACTGCCTGATTGAAACCGAGACAAAAACCTTGATAATAGGATGTAAAAACAGCATTATCCCCACGGATGGCACCGTGACGAGTATTGGTGAATGGGCATTCTATGATTGCTCCACCCTGATGAGCATCGCTATTCCCGACAGTGTGACCACCATTAACGAGGGCGCTTTCTCTGGTTGCTCAGGTCTTAGAAGTATCACCATCCCGGATAGCGTGACGACTATCAACAGTTGGCTCTTCAACGACTGCACTCGCCTTGATCGTATCACGATTTCAGGTAAAATCACTAGCATCGGTAACAGAGCCTTCTGTAAAAATAGGGCAGCTATCATCTTTTCCGGTACAATGGCACAGTGGCATAATATAAGTAAGGAAGAGGGCTGGAACATGAACGCTGTCCTCAATGTCTTTTGCGCCAACGGAACTGTAACAGAATAATACAGCGGATCCAACCAAACCCCGGAGAAATCTCCGGGGCTTTTTTCATGCAAGCACAAGGCAGGATATGGAAAGAAGAAAAAGGGACCTGCTCACTATTCGTGAGGAAGTTTCCTTTTCACTTGTGCGACGCAGTTGCTTTTTTCTTTTTCAAAGCAATTTTTCTTTAGCAAATTTTTGCTTTGTCGGTTAATAGCGTTTTTTCGTCGAGTGTCACGATTTTTTCAGCGTGTACCGTGATGTCGCTATTGCCGCCGAATACGTATTGGAGCCCCTTGCCCGCGACGAGCCGTGACACAAAGAGGTTTTCGGCCGTGCAGTTATTGAAATGCATGGCGTTCAGCTCGTGAATTTCAACCTTATGGAAGGCCTCCTTGTAGCCAAGCATGGTTTCCGTTGGCTTGGCAAGAGAGCTGTAGAGCAGCTTATCGATGAAGACGTTTTGAAGGGTGCAGCCGTTAAAATACATACCGATGCCCCCGTCAGACGTCATCATAATGTTGTCAAATACCGAATCCACCAGGCTATTGGCGATATAGCAGCCAAAGCGCGCTCTGGTTACCACGTCGCGCACGGTGATATTCCGCACTTCACCCGGAAGGTTGAGCCTTGCCTGATAATCGCAGATATCGCCGATTCGGATGGCGGCCAGGGCTCTGACGCTTTCATACTCCTCGGTTGTATCAACAATTCCCGATATTTGCACGTTGTAAATTTTGTTGCCACCTCGGTTTAATATGCGAACGATATCGCATTCGTCAGTCAAGGCAGAGCGCACGTTCCGTATTATGACGTCGTGTATATCGGTGGACATATCGGAGGTGTCACCGTTTGCCATTATCTTGGACAAGCCGAAGTTGGTCAAGGCTATGGTATCGTCACCCGTTTTGCCCGTAATATTCTCGACCAAGAAATCGTGACAGCCCTCTCTGATATCGATGCCGTCCTGGTTGGGTACGTTTGCAAGAGCCTCAAAATAAATATCGGAGACGTGGACGTGGGAGCAAAACTGGAAGCACATGGCCCAATATCTTTGATTGACAAAGCGCAGTCCCGATATGGAAATATGCTCTGCATTTCTGAAGGAGATCCCGATATTGATAAAGGCGTTTTTATAGCCCTTATACTCTCTTCGTTCTACAAAATTACCGTTTTCGTCGTAAATGGTGAACATATGCTCAAAGATCCCGTTATGCTTGCCGCCGTCAAGCAGGGCGATGCCCTCACCGATGAGGGTGATTTCGCGGTTTCTTCCTTCTTTTTTCCACCATTTGTTGCCGTCAACAGCCGCGGCGTTTTCAAAGAAATGGCAATAGGTATCATCCATCAATCGAAGGTGGGCGTTATCTATCACGACATAGCTGCCGTCATACAGCACAATCGAGCGGTCAAGCTCCCAAAGGCATTTACCCGTGCGCTCGTTGAAGGACGGAATGACTGCCTTTCCGCCACACTTGGCGGCCTCATCGACTGCGGTCTGTATCATTTCCGCATCGGTGGAAAGGTGCTTATAATCGTTGGGGGTATATATGCTTTTCATCATATGTCTTTCATCCTTTGGTTGCTTATTCATTCAGCGTCAGCTAACATCGCGGTATTCATGAAAGCTTCACGGTGGCGGTGCCGTTATCGGTGTAGGTAATGCGGTCGCCGCTTGCATGGAAGGCATCAATGGTGGCGAAGTATTCCTCTTTGGTTTTGAAGAGG
This sequence comes from Eubacteriales bacterium, assembly GCA_045661325.1. Lineage (GTDB taxonomy): Bacteria > Bacillota > Clostridia > Oscillospirales > CAG-272 > UBA1740. Next base: position 65,703 of record JAZRFK010000060.1, read on the forward strand.
GGGGTGAAATCGGCTAAGATTTGCTTGGCGCGCTCTGCCCCGTTTTCAAGAAGGAGAGCGAGCATGGCAAGCTGCATTTTGGCAGATTTGATGCAGGCGCGCTCGGCGTCTACCACCATATAATCGTCTCCGTGGGAACGCCCGGCGGTGCCTGCGGAATAGGGATGCACCACGGGCATCAAGCCGCAAAGCTCACCCATATCGGTGCTTCCCGTGCCAATGGTTTGCTCGTCATAGTACAAGGTCTCCTCGGGAATGGATAAGGCGGCAGCGTCCTTGACTAACTGCATCATATTGATGTCATTGAGCAAGGGCGAATAGCCGGGAGAGTCAATAATTTCGATATTGGCGCCAATGGAAAGGGCGGCGCCCGTTAGCGCGCGGTTGATTTTCTTATTGGCGGCCTCAATGGCCTCGTAGGTTCTGCCGCGCACGTAGGCCTCGATGGTGACAAGCTCGGGAATGGCGTTGACCGCTTCCCCACCGTGCGTAATGATGGGGTGGAAGCGAATCAGATCCTGCTCCCCGAAGGTTTCGCGCATAGCGTTGGCGGCAGAGATACCCTGTGTTGCGGCGTAAAGCGCGTTAACACCGTTCCAAGGTGCTCCGCCCGCGTGAGAGGAAACGCCCTTATAATGAACGGTTTTAGCGATACAACCGACGCTTCCGCGACGAACGGCATAGTTTTGCGCGGCGTGCACCATAAAGGCCATATCCACCCCATCAAAGAGGCCGCGGCGCAAAAACTCGCCCTTGCCGCCAAAATACTTGATGGTACCCTCGTTTATCAGCTTCGTTCTGTATTCAATTTCAATCAATTCCTCGGCAGGAACGGCGCAAAGGCGGATTCTGCCCGAAAGCCCGTCAAGCGCGCCCTCCTCCTTTAAGGCGGCGGCAATGCCGAGAAGCGTTGCCGTCTGCACGTTATGCCCGCAGGCGTGCACATACCCCGTTTTTTTATCTGCTTCCTGATGGTTGGGGCAAATCAGAGAGTCAAGCTCTCCAAGCACCAGAACCTCGGGGCCGGGGCGGCCCGTATCAATAACGGTACAAAAGCCGGGGATATCGCCGGGCTTTTGCAGCTCGTAGCCGAGGCTTTCAAATTTTTCTTCCAAATAAGCTGAGGTTTCCACCTCACGATAGCCCGTTTCGGGATGCTGCCAAATATACCTTTCGGCATCTAAAATCAAGGAGCGGTGCTTTTCAACGGCACGGGAAAAAAATTCTATCATATGCTTCTCCAAAATCGTTTTTTACCTTTATATTATACACCCTTTCGAAAAAAAAGCAACGGCTTTTTTGGGTTAAATCTATTGACTTTTTTCTTCAAAGTTGTATACTATACTTGGTTTTACCCCTCTATTTTACATAAAGGAGAACCCTATTATGCAATGGGCTGAATTAAGAGAAGAAGAATTTGACGACGCCGTCAAAAAGACAGGTGGCGTTTGCGTGATTCCCGTTGGCTGCTACGAGATGCACGGCCAACACCTGCCCGTCCGTACGGACGTTTTTGAAGCAGAGGCGCTTTGCTTCGCCGCCGCCGAAATCGAGCCTATTTGCGTCTTCCCTGCCTTTGAATTTGGGGACAGCTCGCCCTTGGTGCGCTGGAACGGCGCTGTGCGCTTGGAGCCCAAGATGATGCTTCGCATTTTAGAGAATTACTGCACCGAGATTGCGCGGCACGGCTTTAACAAAATCGTTTTGGTGAATTTTCACGGTGGTAACGTGCCGTTTCTCAATTACTTTATGAGCTATATTTCCTATAAGCAAAGAGATTTCACCGTGCTTTCCGCTTTCCCTGCCGCGCAGTTCAAGGACATTGTGGAAAAGCTCAACAAGGAGGGAGACGACGTATTCCCCGAGCTTTTACCCGAGGACGTTGCGGCCTTGCGCGACTACGTGGAAAACAACCGCTTGGGTGGACACGGCGATTTGATGGAAACCTCTATGATGCTTGCCATTCGTCCTGACCTTGTTCGTATGGACAGACTGGGCGTTGTTGACGGACATTCTACCGGGAAAACGGATAGAATGAAGGCAGCGGGGCTTCTCAACTCCCGCGCGATGTGGGATATTGATTTTCCCAACACCTATTCTGCCGATGACCCTTATAACGCCAGCGACCGTATCGGCAAGCTGTTTATTCGTTTAGGCGGCGAGATGCTTGCCAACGCTTGCAGGGTTTTCAAGGAGGACTATGCGCCCTTCCAAGAGACCATTGACTACAAGCGTCCATTTTACCCCAACTGATAAGAGAGGTAGACAGAGTATGAACTGGGCTGAATTAAGAGAAGAAGAATTTGCCGATGCCGTAAAGGAAAGCGGCGGCGTTTGTATCATCCCTGTTGGCTGTTACGAGATGCACGGTCAGCATCTGCCCGTCCGCACGGACGTTTATCAGGCAGAGGCTATTGCTTGGGAGGCGGCAAAGCTTGAGCCTGCTTGCGTCTTCCCCGCCTTTGAGTTTGGCGACAGCAACGACCTTGTGGAGTGGAAGGGCGCTATTCGCCTTGACCCCGAGCTGATGTTAGAGATGTTGGAATGCTACTGCACCGAAATTGCGCGGCACGGCTTTAACAAGATTATCCTTTTGAACTATCACGGCGGTAACGCGGGCTTTTTGCGGTACTTTTGCAATATGTTGGATTACAAGCAGAGAGATTTTACCGTGATGTATATGTTCCCCGTTCCTCTTTTTGTGGACGAGATATGGCCAACCTTAAAGGAAAAAGGCTTTGACTATTACCCCGAGCTTTTGCCCGAGGACGTTGCGGTAATTCGCGATTTTGTGGAGAACAAGCGGCTTGACGGACACGGCGGCCTGCTTGAAACCGCCACGATGCTTGCCATTCGCCCTGACCTTGTTCGTATGGATAGACTCGGCGCCGTTGACGGACATTTTCAACACAAGACGGACAGAGTTACAGAGGCCAAGCTTTCCAACCCCATCGGTCTTTGGAGACTGGAATTTCCCAACTCCTACTGCGCCGATGACCCCCACAACGCAAACGAGCGTATTGGACGCCTCTGCCTGCGTTTAGCTGCCGAGAAGGTGGCCAACGGTTGCCGTGTTTTCAAAGAAGAGTACGGCGTTTTCCAAGAGAAAATTGATATGAAGCGCCCCTTCTATCACGACTAACATTCAAAGCGCCGTTTTCATACGGCGCTTTTACTTAAAAAGGAGTTTGTATGATTTCGATTGAGAGAATCAAGGAAGAATTGTCGGTTAACCTCCCTGAAAGATGGGCAAATCTTGCAAAGACGGTGGACAAAGACGCCCTTGCCTTTTTTGAAAAGGACGCACTCTGCCGTTTTCACGAGGCATATCCCCTTTTCCCCGTGCATTTTGAAATTATGCTTCAAGCCGCAAAGGAAATACAAAGGAATGCGGCCTTGACGGATTATATGCTTTTGCTTTCAAGGGCCATTTACGATTGGGATCTTATTCAAGAGGATATTGCCGCCTTGACGCTTCCCGTGGCCCGTGAGGGAGAGGACAGACTCATCTATGACCTGATGCCCCTTTTGGCCTGCCTTCCCCACATTCCGCCGATTTTCGCCTCCCTGCGCGAGCGCGGGGTTGACGAAGAAATTCTCTTTAACAGCTTTTCGGTCATTGACACGATGCTCCCGCCGCCCCCTGCTCAAAAGGCGTTTGACAAGGGAAATCTGAGCTGGGTACAGCATTATCTGCACGGTGTTAATTTGCGTATTGGGCACCTGTTTTTCCATCGCATTGATGATATGTATAACTCCGCCTTTGGCGTTTATCGCTCCTTGGACGGTCAATATCGACTTTTGGCAGAAAAGGGACGCTATCATCAAAACGGACACAAGGCGCAAGAAAGCGCGCCTGTGGAAAAGGATGATTTTACCGCATCCTTTCTTGAAACCGAGGAATATTACGAGGCTTATCTCATCAGCGAGGAGGGCTTGGTTCATTCTGACCTTGTTCGCCTTAACAAGAAGGAATGGAAGCGCGTTGGCGGCCACGAGAGCCCCTCTATTACCATTCATATCCCGTCCGGCCCCGGTCTGACGCCCGAAAACGTGAAGGCCTCCTTACGCGCCTCATTGGAATTCCACCGCCGCTGCTTCCCCGAATTCAAGCCCCTCTTTTTCCATTGCCACTCTTGGCTGCTCGACACACAGCACAGGCAATTTTTACCCCCCACCTCCAATATTCTTGGTTTCCAATCCTTCTTTATTCACGGAAACACCACTACCTACGACAACTGCGTTTTTGATTTTCTTTTCAGATGTCGCAAAGAAAATCTGGCAGATTTGCCCGAAAACTCTTCCCTGCAACGCACCATCAAGCAGCATCTGTTAGATGGCAACCATATTTACGAGCAAAACGGAGTTGTTCCGATAGAATGGGTGGAAGCCTACGAATAATGCTTCAACCATTGCGAAAGCGCCCTTTTCAAACGAAAAGGGCGCTTTTTTCTTTTATATTCTTTTATATTCCTTCCAAAACGTCTGCAATTCTTTGGCTGGCCCGACCATCTCCGTAAGAGCTGCTTGCCCTTGCCATTGCGTTATAGGCCTCTTGGTTTTCGAGAAGCTGCTTGAAATTCTCATAGATGACCTCCTCCTTTGTTCCCACGAGCTTCAAGCCTCCTGCCTCCATTCCCTCTTGGCGCTCGGTGCTTTCGCGCAAAACCAAAACGGGCTTTCCGAGGGTAGATGCCTCCTCCTGAATACCGCCGCTATCCGTGAGAACGATAAAGCTTCTTGCCAAAAAATTGTGAAAATTCAAAACATCCAAGGGCTCTATAATATGGATGCGCTTACACGCGCCAAGCTCCTCTTGGGCCACGCTTCGCACAAGAGGGTTCATATGAATGGGATAAATGGCCTTCACATCGGCATACTCCTGTATCACGCGGCGAATGGCGCGGAGCATACGCCGCATCGGCTCTCCAAGGCTTTCTCTGCGATGAGCGGTTATCAGTATTAGGCGGCTATTCTTCGCCCAGGCCAGCTCCGAATGGGTATAATGCTCCTTTACGGTGGTTCGCAAGGCGTCAATACCGGTATTTCCCGTTACGGTGATGCTATCCTTTGGCTTGCCCTCGCAAAGAAGGTTTTTCCTTGCGCTCTCGGTGGGCGCAAAATGATATTTAGAAATGATGGAAATCGCCTGCCTGTTAAATTCCTCGGGATAGGGGCTATCAATATGATAGGTGCGAAGCCCTGCCTCCACGTGCCCAACAGGGATTTGCTTATAAAAGCAGGCAAGGGCGGCGGCAAAGGCGGTTGTGGTATCGCCGTGCACCAAAACAACGTCGGGCTTTACCTCGTCTATCACCTTGCCGATGCCCCAAAGGACGCCCGTTGTAATATCAAAAAGAGTTTGCCCTGCTTTCATAATGGAAAGATCATAGTCGGGAAGGACGCCAAAGGTTTTAAGCACCATATCCAGCATTTGTCTATGCTGCCCTGTAACACACACAACGGTTTTGATATTTTTTCTTGTTTTCAGCTCATTGACGAGCGGACACATTTTAATGGCCTCAGGACGCGTCCCGAAGACGAGCATAACCGTTTTCATTCTATCTTTTCCTTTCTTCTATTGTAAAAAAGCCTCGCAGAGCAATGATTATGCTCCGCGAGGCTTTTTATACATATAGAGAAAGGTTATTTTACCCGAATGCCAACCTCTTGCAAGAAGGCTCTCATATCCGCCGCTTGATCACGGGACACGCCCACGTTACGCTTCCATTCCTTTTTTCCGCGGCGAAGGCCGCCCGTGAAAACATAGGCAAAGAAGCGGTGCACCAACGCAAAGGGATAAAGCCACTTATGCTTTTCAAGCACGAGGTAGACTTCTTTTAAGAAGGCGTAAGACGGAAAGAGACGGCCGAGAAAATATTTGACCTTACCGCCAACGGCGCCCTGCTTGGCCACCGTTTGATTCTCGGCAGAGCCATAGACGCCCCCCGTCAGAATGTACGCCTCCGTCTTTTGCGTGATTGCGCTATGCGGAGCATTTTCAAACCAGACTGCCATTAAGCCAAGCACCGTATCGTAGAAGCGCTCAAGGTCAGATGCGGCACAAAGGGCGCGGACGGCCGCCTCGTCCCAAGGGGCGTTTTGCCGCAAAACGTATAGGTCGAGAACGGGCTTGACGCCACAACCGCCACTTAAAAAATGGTAGGACATATGCGCGATATGGTGAAAGACGAAATAGGCGTCAGTTTGTCTTTTCTCGTACTGCTTGCCCTCAACCGTCTCGGTGTACGCCCAAACGGCTTCCAGCATACCGTCTATTTGCGGCATATTTTCCTTAATAGAAAAATGAAGCTCTAAGTGGACGCCATTAGGCGCATAGAGGGAAACGTCGTGATAATTTTGCTTTTCCGATGCCTTATACCCCCGTCCTTTCAAGGCGGAAACGGCCTCATCGAGACGCTCCCTTGGGATAAGAACATCAATATCACAGCTGGTACGCATCCAGGACTCAGGATAATAGGCGCGCAGAATAGAGCCCTTCAAGGGAATAAAGGGGATTTTTGCCTCCTCTAAGGTCACCTTGATTTCGTCATAGGCAAAGCGGGTGGTTTCGGCGCGATAAATCGCCAGCATTTGAACGGACTTGAAGGCCTCGCCAAGCTTACCCACAGGCAGAAGCGCTTCCCTATCGAGAGCGTAGGACACCAAATGCGCGAGGTCATGCTTTTTAGAAAGCAGGTACAGCTTATGAAGGGTTTCCTCGGTCAGCTCGTCCTTGGAAATGGGAAGGGGCTCACCTACGACGGCAGAGCGAAGCAAGGCAAAGAAAATTTCAGCAGTACGCACCGTTTCGCTCCTCCATTCGACTCAATTTTTTCTCCAAACCATTTTGTTGACAACGCCCGTATAGGACTGAATGATTTTTACCACCTTGGTGGATACATTCTCTTCGATATAATCGGGAACGGGAATACCGTAATCGCCGTTTCTGTTCATCTCCACGGCCGTTTCCACGGACTGCAACAGGCCCTTTTCGTCGATGCCCGACAGAATAAAGCAAGCCTTATCCAAGGCCTCGGGGCGCTCGGTGGAGGTGCGGATGCAGATGGCCGGGAAAGGCTTTCCAATAGAGGTGAAGAAGGAGCTTTCCTCAGGGAGCGTGCCGCTATCGGACACCACGGCAAAGGCATTCATCTGCAAGCAGTTATAATCGTGGAAGCCCAAGGGCTCGTGCTGAATCACGCGAGAATCCAAGACAAAGCCGCTGGAGGCAAGACGGTTACGGGAACGGGGGTGGCAGGAATAGAGAATGGGCATATCGTACTTCTCTGCCATTTTGTTGATGGCGGTAAAGAGGCTCTTAAAGTTGGCCTCGGTGTCGATATTTTCTTCTCTGTGTGCGGAAAGCAGAATGTATCTTCCCTTTTCCAAGCCCAAGCGTTTATGCACGTCACTTGCCTCAATTTCGGCAAGGTTATTATGCAAAACCTCTGCCATAGGGGATCCTGTGACGTAGGTGCGCTCCTTGGGCAGACCGCAATCGGCAAGATAGCGGCGCGCGTGCTCGGAATAGGCCATATTGACGTCGGAGATAATGTCGACAATACGGCGGTTGGTTTCCTCGGGCAAGCACTCGTCCTTGCAACGATTTCCTGCTTCCATATGGAAAATGGGAATATGCAGTCGCTTGGCGCCGATAACCGAGAGGCAGGAGTTGGTATCACCGAGAACCAAGACGGCCTCAGGCTTGATTTCCGCCATCAGCTTATAGGATTTGGCAATGATATTGCCGCAGGTCTCGCCAAGGTCAGCACCAACGGCGTCAAGATACACCTCAGGGTCATCAAGCTTCAAATCCTTGAAGAATACGCCATTGAGGTTGTAATCGTAATTCTGTCCCGTGTGGGCCAAAACCGTATCAAAATAGGTGCGACATTTCTGGATAACTGCCGCCAAGCGAATGATCTCGGGGCGCGTACCGACGATAATCAAAAGCTTCAATTTTCCGTTTTCTTTCCATTTTACATTTTCAAACATTATGACTCTACCACCTCAAAAAAAGTATCGGGCTTTGCGGGGTCAAAGGGCTCGTTGGCCCACATGACCGTTACGAGATTTTCCGTTTCGGAAAGGTTGATGATATTATGCGTGTAGCCGGGGAGCATATGAACGGCCTCGATTTTTTCACCGCTGACCTCAAAATTTAAAACCTCATCGGTTCCTATTTTACGCTGTTGAATCAGTCCGCGGCCCGAAACCACGATGAAAAACTCCCACTTGGTATGGTGCCAATGCTGGCCCTTTGTGATGCCGGGCTTAGAAATATTGACCGAAACCTGTCCGCATTTTTCGGTACGGAGAAGCTCGGTGAAGGAGCCACGGGCGTCCATATTCATCTTCAAGGGAAAGGCAGCCTTTTCCTTGGGAAGATAGGAAAGATAGGTGCTATACAGCTTTTTGGCGAAGGAACCGCCCGGAATCTCGGGCATCGTGAGGGTTTGGGGCTGCGCCTTGAAGGCTTCCAGCAAAGAAACGATTTCGCCCAAGGTCACCTTATGGGTGACGGGGGCGGCGCAATAGGCGCCGTTCTCGCAAAGGACGGTGTCGATACCGTCAAACGCACAACGGTGCTCCTTGCCCTCTAAGGCCAACAGCATTTCGTCGACAAGGTCATCAATATAGAGAAGCTCCAAGCGCACAGAGGGGTCGTTTACCGTGATGGGAAGGTCGTTGGCCATATTGTTACAGAAGGTGGCTACCGCAGAATTGTAGTTGGGGCGGCACCACTTTCCGAAAAGGTTAGGAAAACGGTAGACCAACACCTTGGCGCCTGTCTCTTCACCGTAGGCAAAGGCAAGCTCCTCGCCCGCTTTTTTGCTCCTGCCGTAGTCACTGTCATACCGACCAATGCAGGTTGCCTGAATGGAAGAGGAAATCATCACAGGGCATTTATTCCCGTGCTTTTTCAGGGTATCAAAGAGGGTAGAAGCAAAGCCGAAATTCCCCTGCATAAATTCCTCTGCATTTTGAGGACGGTTGACGCCTGCCAGGTTAAAGACGAAATCTGCCTCGCGGCAGGCCTCGTCGAGCTCCTCGTATGTAGAATCAATATCATAAAGATAAAGCTTGTCTATCGAAAGGGTGGGATGGGTTTTATCCTTCCCTTCTTGCAGGTTGCGAAGGGCGGCGGTTAAATTTTTACCGACGAAGCCCAATGCGCCCGTGATTAAAATTTTCATTTTATTTGCCGTCCTTTGCCAGCTCCTCCTGGATATAGGCAAGAGAAGCGATTTTCGCCTTGGTTTCCTCCAAGGACAAAAGACGGGTGTTGTTGCTGTTAAACTCGGTCAAAACGTTGCGCTCGGTTTCACCCTGGGTGAAATACTTATCGTAGTTAAGGCCGCGCTTGTCCGCAGGCACACGGTAGAAATCGCCCATATCAATGGCATGAGCACATTCCTCGTTGGTGAGAAGGGTCTCGTACATCTTTTCGCCGTGGCGAATGCCGATGACGCGGATGTCCTCCTTGTTGCCGCAGAACAGCTCGCAAACGGCCTCGGCCTGCGTTTGAATGGTGCAAGCGGGGGCTTTTTGTACCAGAATATCGCCGTTTTCGCCGTGTTCAAAGGCGAAGAGAACCAAATCCACCGCCTCGTCCAAGGACATAATGAAGCGGGTCATGGTACCATCGGTGATGGTGACGGGGTTGCCTGCGCGGATTTGGTCAATCCAAAGGGGAATGACCGAGCCGCGAGAGCACATAACGTTGCCGTAACGGGTGCAGCAAATTTTGGTTTTGCCCGAATATCTGGACTTGGCAACCGCCACCTTCTCCTCCATTGCCTTAGAGGTTCCCATGGCGTTGATGGGGTAGGCGGCCTTATCGGTGGAAAGGCAGATAACGCACTCTACGCCCGCCTCAATGGCGGCGGTGAGAACGTTGTCTGTTCCGATAACGTTGGTGCGAACGGCTTCCATCGGGAAAAACTCGCAGGAGGGCACCTGCTTCAATGCTGCCGCGTGGAAGATATAGTCAACGCCGTGCATCGCGCTTCTGCAGGACTCCAAGGAGCGCACGTCTCCAATGTAGAATTTGATTTTTTCATAAAATTCGGGGTATTTCACCTGGTATTCGTGGCGCATATCGTCCTGCTTCTTTTCATCGCGGGAAAAAATGCGGATTTCTCCGATGTCCGTCTTCAAAAAGCGGTTGAGTACGGCGTTTCCGAAGGAACCGGTGCCGCCCGTTATCATAAGCGTTTTGTTCTTAAAAAGTGACATATTCGTGCCTCTCTATCGTGTTCTTTTTTATTAAATCGCTTCAACTCGTGCAAGCCAAGCAGAGATAACGCCCAAATCCTCGGGGGTGTCAATCTCACCGCAGAGGGCGTCCTTGAAGTCGAGAGTATAGATATTGCATTTGTCGGAAACCTGGTTGAAGGCGTTTTCCGCATAGCACTTGCGGTTGTCGGACTCGCAGAAGGCGATAATCTCGTCAAGCCAAGCATTCCAATCCTCTCGGCAGAGCTTGTACAAAGGCTGAGCGGCCATTGCGTCCTCAAAGAACTCAATGCCGACCTTCTCAATTTTTCCGTTATGTATCACGGCCTTGAAATCCTTCTCGGGCAGAGGAAGCGTGGAGCTGACGGTCATACAGCTCTTCTCGCTCTTCAAAACCGCCTCAAAAACATCGGCCTCAAAGACCAAGTCGCCGTGCATCATAATGATGTCGTCATCCCGCAAGGCTTCCTTCGCGCAATAGATGGAATAGATATAGTTGGTTTTGTCGTAAACGGGGTTCTTCACAAAGGTATACTCCAAGGGAAGTCCAAGAGAATGGCAGTATTCCACCAAAACCTCGTCATAATAGCCCGTGGTCATCACAACCTCGCGCAGACCCTTTTCAGCAATCAGGTTTAACTGGTGAGACAAAATGGTGTCCTTCTCGGAAACCTCCGTCATACATTTGGGATGCGTTTTCGTAATATCGCCCATACGGTGTCCAAGACCGGAATTTAAGATTAAGACTTTCATTTTTGTGCTCCTTTAAACGTCGTTATTTATTTCTTCTTTTAAACTTTTGATACATCATTTTCAAACGAAAAATCGTTTTTTCTTTGATTTCTATCCCCCAAGGTGCATTTTTCCAGATTTCGTCCTTAACATTTTTCAGCAAGGGCGCCATCTCCTTGGCCTCTTCCCAATAGGGATAAAAGAATCTTTGGTTGGCCGAATAGTAGGCACGTCTATCCACGTCATAAATCTCCGTTGCCAGCAAATTGTGGTCTTCATTTGGATCCCACAAAACGTCATACAAATATTCCTTCTTCGTCGCTTTTTCGAAGATATATTTATATCGGCCCTTTATAACGGCAATCTTTCGATGCGGTTGCATATAATAAGCGGTTTCCGAGAAAAGATATTCCTTTTCTTCAACAATCCCATTCAGAATGATATCCGTTAACTGAGTATTGGAGGTATTAAATTCGACTCGTTCCCATCCGTTGATACGAGGCGTAATCAATGGAATTTTAATAGCAGACTGATGCAAATCAAAACCATAGCCGTATTTTCCGTTAATTCCGTTCATATGGCCGTGGTCTGCCGTAAAGTAGATGCAATCGTCCGCAAAATACTTGCGTATCATCCCGACCATTTCATCGTACAAATCGATATCAGACCCATAGGCGTTTCTTCCCGAAAGAACGTGAGGAAAATGAACCCATACAAAAACAGGCCTGTTCGAGGACAAAATTTCCTGCAATAGCTTTTCAAACTTTTCCTTCATATCGTCTTCTAAGTCTTTGCGATAGGTCAAGTCATCAAAAGTGCCGCGAACGTGGTCAGGCTGCGGATGTGTTAAGAAATCCGTGTTATGTATGGTTGGATTTTCTCCATAACACTTGGAAAAGCGTTGAGCCAAATACACGTAGCTTTTATCCCAAATGATATGGTTGGAATAGCCTCTTTTTTCAAGCTTACCAAAAAGAGTTTCTCCCTTATATTCCTCCACTTCAACGTATTTCTTTCTATCTGTCTGATACCCGTACTTTCCCGTAAACATACTGGTAAACGCCATTGCGGTGGATGGGGCTGCCGTATAATGCGCGCAAAAGACCGTTCCCTTTTCCGCAAGCTCGTCTATATTAGGGGTTCTGTAATAATGATGTCGATAGGGTGGAAAGAATTCCGCCAACTGCGCATCCTTGCTTATTAAGATACGATTGGGTTGCATTTTATACTCTCCTTTGTAGTTATGGGCAGTGCATTTAAATTTGAAAACGCGTTTTTATTTTTCAACGAAGTTGTTTAAGTTCTCTTTTTTCTTTTGGTCACAAAAGCTTTCAAATTTTTAAAGGTAGAAAGAAGTTCCTTTCTGGAAAAAATCAGATTCACAATCAATATGCAAACTGCTATTACCAGTGCCATCAAGAAAGCTTGCAAAATCCATTGCCAATAAGAATTTGCATACGGCAAATTGATTAATTTCACCGCAACAGCAACCAAAGAACAGGTTAGAACGCTTAAAAGCAAATGCTTGAAAAAGCGCATCGGTAGAGTGTTAATGATGTATTTCTTAGTATACACGGCATAAGCGACAGTACGCCAAAGCATTGCGGCAATATTACCAATAGCAACTCCAATCAATTGAAATCGATGCACCAAAATGAGTGAAAGGCACAAATTGATTGCGGCTTCCATAAAAGAAATCCATTTTGTTTGTTTAAAGTGTCCTGCGATTCTGATAACAAATTGATATGGCGTTTTGATGGAAGAAAAAAATTCGGCAGCAGAAAGAAGGATAGCAAAAAGAGGGTAAACATACTCAATATCAGTCAGACCCGCAGTATAAACATTTATAAAAGAGCAAAACAAGCACGCACAGCAAATATAGAGAAGATTGGAAAGCAGAAAGGTACAGTACTCGAATATGCTATACATTTCGTAGAATTTCGTTTTGTCCTCGCTTGCATATAATCTACCCAAAACAGATTCAATGTTTGCCGTACAAGCAGAAACGAGTCTTCGCATTCCATTGATGACAATATTATATACCGAATAAACAGAAACTAACAAAGTGTTAGTAAAAACCGTTAAAGCAATAATCGCCGTATTTCTATGCAAAAACTCTGAAGCTACATGCACAAAAGCGTCCTTTTTCTGATTAAGCAGGTTTTTGGGATAAGGAACCTTTTTTTCAAGTGCATACTTTTTCTTTACGTAAAGGAATAGATATATTGGCTTTATGCAAAAGGCCAGCGCAGAACCGAATTTCACAATATGTACGCCCAAATTCAACCGTATTAACAACACGGTAAATAAGGTGTTCATAACCGTAACGACAATATTGCTAATCGAAATTAAATACTCTCTTCTGTCTGCCTGTAACAAAATCATAGAAGAAATGCCGTAATAATTATCCATCAAAGAGCTTAATCCGCAAATTAAAACGAGCAATGCCGTAGATGCCCACTCCAAAGAAACAACGAAAGGATATATAATAGCAAGACCTACCAAGCCTACCAAAAAGATGGCGCTGACCTTACTCATATAATCCTTGGTGGCACACATAACCATCGATGTCGTTTTATTATCGTTTTCTTTTAGGCTTTTATACAGATAAACCTTGGAAACACTACCGATACCGGACCTGAAGAGCACGACAAAACTTAAAAACTGTGTTACAGAAGAAATGATGCCGTTATAATTAGAGCCAAAATTCACCAAAATCAATCTCGGAAGAATCAGGCCAGCCAAAACAGAGACAATTTCATACAATATCGCAATGGACGAATTTTTAAATATTCTGTTACCACTCTTTTCCATTTTTTACCTCAAACGCTTTTTGGAATTGTAATAAGATTTATGCAGGCTTTTATCAAATTTCTCTTCTGTGTCCTTCTGCACAAATGTGGGCGGATAAAAAACAACTATACTGAAAAGAATGGAATTAATCATACTGATGCCACAGGTCATTGCAAAGAACGCAACAGTTGAAAGAATTGTACTGCCTTTATTGCTCATGTTTCTAACGCTACGTATCATACTTATCGCATAATACAAACCAGGAACTACACCAAATTTGGAAAAATATATCAAAAATGTCGTGGTATTCGTTTCCGAATGGGCATTTCCTAAATTAGATAGCGCAGATTGGAAGGCAGGATCCGCTCCTTGTATTCCGGTTCCAAAGGGAAAATAATCGAAGAAATTAATAACATTGGCAAAGAGCGCATTAAACCGAGTAGAAGCAGATTTCGACGCCTCTCCCGCTGTTATTTTTGTAATAGCCCATGCAAATTCCTCGTTGTTCAAAAACAAAACAGACACTACAACACTCATAAAAACAATTAAGAGTGTTTTGTAAATAGCTTTCATTCTAGCCTTAGGAGACAAAACGAACGCTATCATTATGACAAAAAAAGCTATATAGCCCGTCGTAGAAAACGTAGTAATCAGCGTAACAACAAACAAAAGAATTCTTTTTGCGCTTATCTTTTTTTCCTGCTCAAACATCAGAAAAAGCAAGGATAAATTCAAGTAGGCCTGAAATCTGGAAGGTTCTGTAAACAATCCGTAATTACGCGCGGTATCAGCAACCGCCACGTTGGAAAAGAAGAAAAAACGATACTCTTTCCCCAACGTATTGTAAACCGATGGAAAGAGTGGAAGCTTTAAGCAAAACGTAGAGAAAATAAAGGTGACAAGCGAAACGATGCAAATCACCGTCATTATATCTAAAAATGCCTTTTTGAATTTTGCAGGGTCTACCACATCAAAAAAAGAAGTTCCCAATACAAACAATGCTATTATCGAAATATAGCCACCGGAAAACTCTCCGTGATAAATCGCCGTTATCACAAGAGAAACAATAGTGAAGAACAAAAACAAATACTTTTTCTTCATATGTTTCCCTTTTGTATTTGCCAAGGCTAAAACACCAACGATAACAGCCACAAATGCCATAAAATACTGCGCCAAATCAACAAGCCGCTGGTTTTTGTTAAAGCAAAACAAAATGCAATCTGAGCCAATAATCAAATAATATACAAAACAATATAGCCAGATTGATATTTTTTTGTCAGGCGTCTTTATGCTTTGCAAAATGAATCCTCACTTTTATATATCTTTTAAAAACTCAAACAAACGATTTGCTTGGTTAAAGCAATTCTTGTTCTGAATAACGAAATCGCGCCCGGATTGAGAAATAGCAGCTCGTTTTTCGGGCTCCATAGCTAATACTGCACGAATTTTTTCGGCAATACCCGCGGCGCCGGACGTTTCAACGTAATGCAAATATTTATCGTAGCTCTCGGGAATACCGTCTAACTTATACATCACAACCGGAACGTTCATCATCAAATATTCCGCCGTCTTGGAGGGAAAAGAATATTTGGTAAATACCTTTTCATTGGGCCTGGGATTAACCAGAATAGAGGCGTTGCGTTCGATTTTATGTATTTCCTCTAATGGAACAATACCGTGTAATTTTAGGTTGGAATGCTTCTCTGCCAATTCTTTGAGACGAGCATTGCAATTCCCCTGTCCGCCGTAAAGCCAAACCTCGCAAACATCCTCTAAGCACGCCGCCGCCTCAGCAAGCTGCAAAACACCGAAATCACTATGCAGCTTGCCTGCATATAGCGCAACAGGGCGCTCTGCTAACTTTTCTTCGGGAAGCGCTTCAATATCTAAGGGAGTAACAATGCACTCCATAATCATATAGGGCTTGTTTTTCGGATTGCATACATCATTCATTTGCTCCGTCAAAAAAACGTAAGCGTCAAAGCTTTTCAGCAGTTTCGATGCGCGTTTTCCATAGACATTAGACAAGAAGGAGCGAAGCCCTTTGCCGCGATTCATATCGCTAACAATATCTGGCACATCCGTTACTAAGGCGATGGACGGAACGCTCCTTCTTCGAAGCATACCGGTTAAAGCATTTGCTTCTCCAATCAGTCCGTCACACAGAACGATTACTTTTTCATTAGAATACTTGCGCAAATACTTTCTTACAAAGCCTTTGATATTATGACCGACAGTCATCGTTCGAATGATAGGATAATTCAAGCATCCGCAATAGTGAAAGAAAACACCATCAGCAACTTCTTCTTCACTTTTCACAAATTTTTCTGAATAACAACGATGAGAAATCGGCAAAGTTGTAACGCAATCCACAAAAAGATTCTCTATTGTTTTTAAGCCATCAATCAAGCTTAAAAAAAACTTTTGATTGGAATCTAACATCGGGCGATTGCGCTTTTCGTATATTTCCTTATATTTGCCGGCAGAGCAGGTGCTCGAAACGATTAGAAGCCTCACAATTTCATCCCTTTCTGAATTTCACATAATAGCTATGAAGAGCCGTCATCATTTTTACCAGGAAGAAACACCGTTTCTTTATAAGAAACAGATATATGTTTTTAATTTTTGCTAAATTAGCACGATAAGGATTGTCCATCCAATTGGGAAAATCTTTCTCAAAATCATTGAGAATTTTCCTTATTTCGCGAGTTTTCACACCCGTTTTAAAGCCGCACAATATCGCGCCGTAGCAAACGCGCTTGATGCCTATATATTCACATTCCGTACGATATACCGCCGGAAGCTCTCGCTTCAATACGGCAAACGCCTCCACCATTTGCGCGCACGCCTTGGGTGACGGGCGCTGAGAAGCAGAGCCTTCTCTAAAATAATAATTATAAAATGGCTTATCCAGTATAGAAAATGTTTCCGCTTTAGCTATAATCTGCGGCACAACGGCGCCATCCTCGCCATAGTAAAGAGGCGGAAAAACCGTTTTCATAATAACCTCACGTTTTACGCAAAGGCGACATAGCGACATTCTGACATTTGCTAAAATAGTTTTCTTGTCCCCTTCGAGCTTTTTTACCGCGCCTGCAACAAATTTACGATTCTCATAGGTACTATAATTATCAAAAGCGATGACATCCGGATTTTTCTCTTGTATTTCAGCAATCATACTTTCGACAAAATCTATTTCAAACCAATCGTCACAATCGCAAAAAGCAATATAATCGCCGGTAGAAGCGTCAATCGCTTTTTTTCTTGAGGCACCGGGGCCTACATTGTTTGCGTTCCTTAAAACCACAACGTTAATAGTCGCTTGGGCGGCGTATTCCTGCAATCTTTCGTATGAATCATCCTTAGAGCAATCGTCCACAACAATGACCTCATAGGGAGCAACCGTTTGCTTTTCCAAGTTTTCCAAGCATCTATTCATATAGTGCCAACCGTTATAGCAAGGAATGATAACAGAAATTTTATCGTTCGTCATACGCCTCTCCCTTTATATCAAATTTTGCTCGTCTTTATATTTGCCTTTTCCGTTGCATCCCACCGTCGTAGACCAGTTTCCAACATGCTGTGCTCGTCTAATACTCTCTTCATCGGGCGGAATCATATAGTTTCCAAAACTATTGCTTAAAAACTCATGAAGCCCTGCACAGACCTTTAATTGCACAGTTTCAAAGGGAACGTGCTCGGTTTTTTCAAACCATTCTTTTCTATATACATCTCTCTTTAGCGAGGTTTTTCCCAAAAAATTGCAAATGTATTTTGTTTTTTTGTTTCTGTATCGGTACACTTGCTTCAACCCAAACCCAAGCGCCAGCCATTTGGGCATCATTTTAGCAAAGGCCACCATCAGCTTTTGCGCCAAAGACTTCCCCTTATATCTTCTCATGGAAAGGCCCTTAACGACAACACACTTGGCCCAGAAATACTGCCAAGCCTGTGCAAGCTTATTATTAGGACAGTTGTGCAAAATAAATATATCCACAAAAATTCCCTTGTGAATATCCCAATCCTTCGTTAAGTCCTCTTCGTACAGCGTTTCGTTCATACGGAGCTTGGGTACTGTCACCATTCCGTTCTTTTGCTTGCCATATTCCTGCAAATAAAACTTTTCTTTTTCGCCTTCCTCTTGAAAGCGATCCCGGAACTTTTCATAATTATCTGGTGTCATGAATATGTCCAAATCGTCATCCCAAGGGATAAAGCCTTGGTGACGCTTGGCGCCCAACGCAGAGCCGCCCATCAAACAGTAGTCAATATTATGCTTTTGGCAAAACTCGTCAATATAGACCGCTATCTCCAAAATTTTATCCTGCAACTGTTGAATTCCGTATTTATCTTCAAACCCCGGGCGCATATAATTCATATTGTTCTCCTATGTACGAACCGCCAAGCTTCAGTTTGCCTTCACTCGCTGGTTTTATTTTGTTTTTTTCGCAAAATTTTTTCATAAAGAATTTTTTTCAATCCGCTGGGCATATTTACGAAAACTCTGATATAGAGCATATTCTTTCGTGCTTGCATTTTTGTAATCAATCCGTGCTCAAGCATTAAATTCTGAAGAACTTTCCATCCCTCTATACGCTCCTTGGAACCGCGCTTTTTATCGAAGCCATTGCCTACACGTACATAAACCAATGTTTCGTTTATATTGGCCAAAACACACCCTGCGACAATCATATTAAGCCATAAATAATAGTCTTCCAGAAGCAAAAGCGTTTTGTACCCACCGCATTTTTCAAGAGCAGACCTACGCATACACACAGTGACGTGGTTCATAGGGTTTCTCTTTTTGCCCATTTTAACGATATCTTCATGCTGTACAGGGCAAGCGCGAACACGCTGATTCTCTTCTTCGTAGGATTCTTGAAACTCCGAAATGTCCGTTCCAAGAGCATCTACCTCAGGGTGCGCTTCCAAAAATGCAATCTGCTTTTCAAATCTTTGCGGATCACTAACATCATCGGCATCCATTCGGAAGATAAAATCTCCCGTGCATTTTTCCGACCCAATTCTCAACGCCTCACCCAAGCCGCGATTAATTTCCTGCGGATAATAGAAAACGACTTCTTCTTTTCCGGCACGAAAAGTATTCAAAACATCGCACAGGTCATCAGAGATAGGGCCATCAAACACCACAACGATCTCATCCGGCTTGCGCGTTTGTTTCTCGTAAATACTTTCCAAGGCCAATTTCAAGTACTCAGGAGAGTCATTTTTATAAACAGACATTAAGACCGAATATCTCATTTTTTAGCCATTTCCTTTTCTTCTAATTCTTCCTGCTTTTTCATTTCGCCCGTACCACCTTCAACGACGCCGTCGGATTTCAATACGGAGGTGATGGTACCAAAGAAGCAGCGCACGTCCATAGCCAAGCCCTTGAATCTTCCGTGATTCAAGGCAGCAACGTACTCACCATCGAGCTTGGCTTTGATGGGAATTTCCAGCTCATCGCGACCGTTAATCTGCGCCCAACCCGTTAAACCGGGGCGCACGTCATTGGCACCGTACTTATCGCGCTCGGCCACCAGGTCATCCTGATTCCAAAGGGCAGGACGGGGACCAATGATACTCATCGTGCCTGCGAATATGTTGAAAATTTGCGGGATTTCATCAATAGATGCCTTTCGCATAAAGGTTTGCCATTTGGAGAGCTTTATTTCACTGGTTTGCAGCTGGTGCGTAGGGGTGTCATGAGGAACGGTAACGGGCATCGAACGGAACTTTATAATGCTAAAAAGTTTTTTCCCCTTGGCCACACGCTTCTGCTTAAAGAAAACGGGGCCGGGGGAATCAATTTTTATAATGATAGCGACAACGAGCATCGGAAACGCCAAAACAACGATACCTATAAAAGACAAAATAATATCCGAAATCCGTTTAAAAAAATGCTTATACATACGTTCTCTTTCCTTTACGAAGCAGTTTAATTTTTATCTTCAAAGACCTCTCCAACGAAAACCTTCGTCAAAGCAGCAACTCTTTTGTATCCGGGAACAGTTGCGTTACAATCAACATGCACGCAGCTCTCCAAAATGGCGCGATGATTTATGACGGCACCAGCTGAAACGAAGCAACCATCGGAAATTTCGCATTCCGTATGAACAACGGCCATAGGCTCCACGATGCATCCTTTGCCCAGCTTGGCAGAAGGAGAAATGTACGCAAAAGGAGAAATCAAGTTGACTATTTGGCCCGTTCCTTCTTGCGCCAAGCGCTCCAAAAGCGCTTGCCTCACCCTTCCGTTTCCTATAGCGACAACAACGCACGGATATTGAGAAAGAAGGCGCGGAATATCTGCCGTGGTTCCCACAATATCGTTTCGGTCTGCTGAGGGATAGGCTGCATCATCCACGAAAGCGATTTTGCCAAAAGTTTTCATGCTTTCCGCGATTTCTTTCGCCAACAGACCGTAAACACCGGCCCCCACTATCAAAAGATCGTTGTTCATAGTTCCCTCTTGCTTTTTTACTTTCTTTCGCTTTCAGCGACGTGCCGCGGGGCAGCAGGTCAAAGGTTAGAATATCCCAATTTAAATTATACTTTAATATATTATATATCACGCAAACGATAAAGTCAATACCTTGTGGCTTTTTTGCTTTTTGCGTTTTTTGCGCTGAAAGGTAAAAAAGCCGATGCACTTTTGCAGCTCCGTTAGAAGATAAAAGACGGCGCCGCGACCTTTCGCATCCGTTATAAAGCAATTACGCAAACGGGCTTGAAAATGCGGAAGAAATATGGTACAATAGATATATTCTTTTTGATACTCTGTAAAGGAAGGACAACCCTATGGCTTTTCTGTATTTTTTGGAGGGGCTGCGAAATCCTGTTTTGGATTTTCTCTTCTCCACCATCACGCTTTGCGGCGAGGAAACCGTTTTTATGGCGGTGGGTATGATAGTATTTTGGTGCGTCAACAAGCACCAAGGCTATTTCTTACTTTGTGTTGGCTTTGTCGGCACGGTTTTAAATCAGTTTTTGAAGATGCTCTTCCGCGTTCCGCGGCCTTGGGTTAAGGACCCATCCTTCACCATTGTGGAATCGGCAGAAGAGGCGGCCACGGGATACTCCTTCCCCAGCGGTCACACCCAAACCTCCGTTGGTCTTTTCGGAGGGCTGGCCCTTCAAAACAAGCAAACGGCCTTACGGATTGCTTCACTGGTGCTTTGCGTTCTGGTTCCCTTATCCAGACTGTACCTTGGCGTACATACGCCGCTTGACGTTCTGGTGTCGGCCGCCTTGGCTGTCGGCCTTATTTTCGGGCTTTCTCCTCTTTTTGAGAAGGCAAGCCGCTCGCCCAAGGTTATGTACGGAATTTTGCTTACTTTAACGGGCATGATGATTGCCTATCTCTGCTTTATCTGTTTTTACACCTTCCCCGACAGCGTGTATACGGCAGAAAACCTGCACAACCTGCAATCAGCACAGAAAAACGGCTTTACCCTGATGGGCTGTATTCTTGGGCTTCTCGCGGTCTACACGGTGGATTTAAAGTGGACGCATTTTGAAACGAAGGCTTCCCTTTTGGGCCAAATTATCAAGGTGGTCGGAGGCTTGGCTCTGGTGCTTGCCGCCAAGGAGCTTTTGCGCTTCCCTCTCGATGCCATTTTGCCCAAGGATAGCTGGGCGCGCCTTATTCGGTATTTCCTCATCGTCATCGTTGGCGGTGTTTTGTGGCCGATGACCTTTGGCCGCATTTCTCAAATCGGTAAAAAAACGGAGGTAAAATAATATGCAATTTCAGGTCAATCATCCCATTTTATTCATTATTGTCGGTCTTATCATCGCTTTGGTTTTGGTGCAATCCGTCTTTTTCCTGATTCGCGCTATGCGACGCGCCAAGGAGCTTGGCATTTCCAAAAGCACCGTACAGAAAACCATTTCCTCCTCTGCGATATTCACCATCGCGCCCGCCGTTTCCATTCTGGTTGGCGTTTTAGCGCTTTCCAAGAGCCTTGGTGTTGCACTTCCCTGGCTTCGCCTTTCGGTTATCGGCTCCATCACCTACGAAACGGTGGCGGCAGGTAACGCCTTAGAGGCGGCCGGCATGGGCGCAGGCACCACCATTACCGAACCCTCTATCTTCATTACGATTGCGTGGGTTATGACGATTGGCATCGCGGCAGGTCTCGTTTTCGTTCCCTTCGTTACCAAGAAGCTGCAAAGCGGCCTCTCCAAGATTGGTATGAAGGACAAGAAATGGGGCGAAATCTTCAACAACGCGATGTTTCTCGGTATGATTTCCGCCTTCCTCGGCTATGTCTTCTGTGACGTTGGGCTGGTTTTCAAGGGCAACACCTCGGGCCTTATTCCTGTTTGCGTAATGGCGGTTTCCGCCGTTGTAATGGCCGTTTGCGGCTTGCTTGCAACCAAATTAAAGATTCGCTGGCTCACCGACTACGCACTGCCCTTAAGTCTTATAGTAGGTATGGCATCCGCCATTCCCTTCACCGCACTTCTGGGCTTGCCCGCTTAACATCACAAGAAAGGAAGCTTTCTCTTGAAAGCAACGATACATACTATGAAAAACAAATCCCTCTCTTATATGGACAGCGTTCATCATTACGGACGCATTTGGGGCATCATCGTTGGTCTTGCCCTTTTGCTTTTCCCTGCCGTGCTTTCTCTGGTTTTCAAAACCGCTCCTAACTTTGAGGTTCTCTGGAAGGGCGTTCTCGCCACGGCGCCTATGTACTGGGCGGTCGGAATCGTGGAAATTTTCACCTACGTGCCTATGCTTGGCGCAGGCGGCACCTATCTTTCCTTCGTTACGGGCAATATTTCCAACCTCAAGCTCCCCTGCGCGATTGATGCGATGGAAAGAGCAGGGGTAAAGGCCTCCGACGAGGAGGGCGAGGTCATTTCCACCATTGCCATTGCCGTTTCCTCCATCGTTACCACGCTGATTATCGTGGTTGGTGTGATTTGTCTGGTTCCGTTAAGCTCCCTTTTGGAATCTCCCGTTTTAGTGCCTGCCTTTGATATGATTTTACCCGCGCTTTTCGGCGGTCTTGCCGTTGTCTTTATCTCGAAGAATGCCAAGCTCTCTGTTGCTCCTATCATTCTGATGCTGGCGCTCTTCATTTTCGTTCCTGCTTTAAACGCCTCCACTGTTGGCATTATGGTACCCGTCGGCGTCCTTTTCACCGTTGGCGTTGCCAGACTGCTTTACAAGAAGGGAGTGCTTTGATTTATGTGGCCTTTGTTGCTCATTCCCGCCGCAATTCTGATTTTTCTTGCCGTTATTATCATCCGCGCCCTTTGCTTCAAGCCGAAGCCCCAGCCCGCTCTTCAAGCGAACGAGGTTTCCTTCGACACCGAGCGCGCGCTTTCCAATTTGCAAGCCTTAATCCGCTTTAAAACCGTCTCTTACCGCGACGCCGCCAAGGAGGATGACGGCGAGTTTGAGGGGCTGATTGCCGCTTTGCACTCGCTTTATCCCAACGTTGCCGCCCATCTCACGATGCTTCGCTTGCCCGACAGAGCCCTGCTCTTTCATTGGAAGGGTCAAAAAGACGGCGCACCTGCCGTGATGATGGCGCACTATGACGTTGTTCCTGTCAACGAGGACGCCTGGGACGTGCCCGCCTTTGAGGGCATTATCAAGGACGGCTGTCTTTGGGGACGCGGTGCGCTTGACACCAAGGTAACCTTCAACGGTATTCTGTTTGCCGCCGACCAGCTGTTATCCCAAGGCTTCGTTCCCGAAAACGACCTTTACTTCGCCTTTTCGGGCGGCGAGGAGGTGAACGGCAAGGGTGCTGTTCGCATTGTGGACTATTTTGAGGAAAATGGCATTGAGCCCGCCTTTGTGATTGACGAGGGCGGCGCCGTTGTTGAAAACGTATTTCCCGGTGTCAAGGCGGCCTGCGGTCTTATCGGCATTGCCGAAAAGGGCATGATGGATGTGCGCTATACCGTTAAATCGGGGGGCGGACACGCCTCTGCACCCAAGCCGAACGCGCCTGTTGACAGACTTTGCGCCGCCTGCGGCAAAATGCTGAAGCATCCCTTCCGCGCCCGTCTGACGCCGCCTGTTGCCGAGATGTTTGATACGCTTGGCCGCTACTCCTCCTTCGTATACAAGGTTATTTTCGCAAACGTGCGTCTTTTCTTGCCCGTTTTGGACATGATATGTAAGAAAAGCGGCGGCGAGCTGAACGCTTTAATGCGAACCACCGTTGCCTTTACGCAAATGGAGGGCTCCTCTGCCTCCAACGTTATTCCGCCCGAGGCTTCTCTGGTTTCCAACATCCGCTTAAACCCTGCCGACAACGTGGATGACGCCTTGGCGTACATTCAGAAAACGGTAGATGACCCTAAGGTTGAGGTTTCCCTCTTGCACGGTATGAATCCCAGCCGCATTTCCCGCACAGACTGTGAGGGCTGGAACAAAATAGCCTCCGCCGTTGCTTCTACCTGGCGCGGTGCTATCGTTTCTCCTTACCTGATGGTGCAATGCTCCGATTCCCGTCACTATGGGCGCATTTCGGACAGGGTGTACCGCTTCTCCGC
>JAZRFK010000061.1:0-2584 GCA_045661325.1 Eubacteriales bacterium
GTTTGCCGTGGTGGGCACGCCCATTCCCAGAACGATGCAGCAAAGCATCGTCAAAAACAGCGCGATAATCAGATGATTGCCCGCGAATGCCACGATGCCGTTAAAGAGCATATAGGCAAGTCCCGTAACGCTGATAAGGCCGGCAATGATGCCCGCGATACCGCAAGCCACCGCCACGGTAATCATACCCTGCGCGCCTGCCGCAAGTGCTTCCCAGATGCGCTTGGGGGTGATTCTGTTGCCCTTGTTGAAAAGGCTGACCACGATGGAAACGCCAATGGCAATCACAGCCGCATAGGCAATAGAACGGGTGCTGGTTCCAACGAGGTAGATAAGCACTATCAGGGGAAGAAGGAGATACGTTTTCTTCAAAAGCGGAATGAGCCTCGGAAGCTCCTCCTTCGTAAGACCGCGCAAGCCCTCCTTTTTGGCCTCTAAATGCACCGTGATAAACACACCTGCAAAATACAGAAGCGCGGGAAGAATGGCTCTGACAACGATATTGGAATAGGGAACGCCTACGGTTTCCGCCATCAAAAAGGCGGCGGCACCCATAATAGGCGGCATTATCTGTCCACCCGTCGATGCCGAAGCCTCAGCAGCAGCGGCAAACTCAGGCTTATAGCCCGTCTTTTTCATCAAGGGAATCGTGACCGCACCGGAGCCAACGGTGTTGGCAACGGAGGAGCCCGAAACCATACCCTCAAGCGCCGATGCAACAACCGCAACCTTGGCAGGACCGCCAGAGAAGCGACCGACTAAGGCGTTTGCGATATTGATAAAGAAATCGGCGACACCCGTTCTTTCCAAAAATGCACCGAATATAATAAACATTACGATGTATTTCGAGCAAACGTTGATAGGCGTGGAAAGCACACCCTCCTTGGAATAGAAAAGAATGCGTACGCTCTCCGTGATTCGCTTGAAGAAATCGGGGTTGTGAAGACCGAAGAACAAAGCGTATATCAGAAGCGCGCCTGCCACCAAAAGAATGGGAAGACCAACGCTTCGGCGGCAAAGCTCCACCAGAGCAATAATGCCGACAAGGCCAACGATAACCTCAAGAGTCGTGATTTTATAGCGAGCAACGATTTCCGCTGCGTTGAATGCAAAATAAAGAAAGGCTCCTGCGCCCAAGAGCATCAGCAAAACGTCATACCAGGGGATATAATTAACCTTTTGTTTTCCTCTTTTAGCAGGAAAAACCATATAACCGATAAAAACAATGTATGCCATAAAGGTGGTCAAGCGCAGTTCGTCAAGCCACGTGGCAAAAAAGGTGACGTAAATACACATCAAAGAAAAGAGCGCGAGAATGGAGGTTACGACGATTTTAGGAACGCCCTCCCATACGCGAGTGGTCGACTCCCTGTCGTATTTCTTCATAATGGAATCCAAGTCCATCGGCTCTGCTTCTGTCACCGTTTTCTTCTTAAAAAAAGCCATATCGATTTCCTTTCTGGAAAAGTAGAAAAGCAATGCGGTTGTAGCGACCACTCGCTACAACCGCATTTGCGAGAATCAAAAATTATTCCGTTACTACGGTAATTCCCTTTTCAGCGAAGTACTTGGCAGCACCCTTGTGGAAAGGAACCGTCATACCGCTGGTTGCATTTTCAAGGGAAAGCTCTGCGCCCTTGGCGTGAGCGGCGGTGATAGCCTCAATGTTATCGAAGATTGCCTTGGTAATGGCGTAAACATCGTCCTCGGAAGCGGAAGCGGAGACGATAAGCGTTGCCTTAACGGTAACGGTCAGAACCTCTTCGGTCTGATTTGCATAGGTGTTTGCAGGAATGCTATGTACAGTATAGAAGGGATGAGCAGTCAAAAGAGCCTCGGCAACAGCACCGTCAATAGGAACGAGGCGCGCGTTGCTGTTGGTGGTGAAAAGCTCGGTGATAGCGGGCGTGGGAGGGCCTGCTACGATGAAGGCAGCGTCAATCTTGCCGTCCTTCAGGTTGTCAGCAGAGTCAGCAAAGGACTGATACTGAGGAATAATGTCTTCCTCGGTAAGACCTGCAGCCTCAAGAACGTCGATAGCGTTAAAGTAAACGCCGGAGCCTGCTGCACCAATGGATACCTTCTTGCCTGCCAAATCAGCAACGGAGGTAATGCTGGGGTCCATCGTTACCAGCTGAACGGCCTCTGCATAAAGACCGCCGATAACACGAATGGAATCAATCTTGCCCTCGGTAGCGAAGGAGCGGGAGCCCAGCCAAGCATACGCCATAACGTCGGACTGAACAGTGCCGAGCTGATAGTTGCCTTCGTTAATACCGAGAATGTTGGCCTTGGAGCCATCGGTAGAAACAACGTTAACAGTAACACCGGCAGCGGTCTTAATCTGCGAGCCAAGGATGCCGCCGTAACCGTAATAAGTACCTGCCGTTCCGCCGGTACCCATTACCATGACAGTGCTACCGTTGCAAGCAACGAGTGCGCCAACAAGCATAACGAGAATCAATGCAAAAGAAATAAGCTTTTTCATAACTTTCCTCCAATTTAAAAATATCGCTTCAATTATACAACATTTTGAAAAAAATTGCAACTTTTTTTGCGTATTTTTTTCGTTTTTTTTATAATT
>JAZRFK010000062.1:0-9754 GCA_045661325.1 Eubacteriales bacterium
TTGGTAATACCGTTTGCGATTTCAAGAGAGGTAATCTCCTGCTTATATGCGTGCCAGGGCTGAGAGGTCGTGGTAAAAGTAACCATATCTCCCGTTCCGCCAATTTTCAGCTTGCCGTTAAAATTGTATTCCCAGGTGGTCTTGCCGCCTGCGCTGCCACCAATGGCAACGGCGGTAAAGACTAAGTCACGGGACGGCATCACCGTGGGAACGGTGCTATCCCATACGTACCATTTGCTTCCCTCGGGAGTAGGAGCGGTTATCGCCTCGCCCTCCTTTAAGGACAGAGCTTCTATCACGGTGCCGTTTACCTTAAAGGTGACCGTGTGGGGTCTGTTATCCTCCAAAACGGCGTCGCACACCGCACAGCGCACAAGCCCATTCTGCTCCTCCCCGGGCGTATGCCTGTCGCTCTTGGCAAGGGCTTTTTCCTCGGTTTCCGTGCATTTCGTGCAGACTCTGACCTGCTTTCCTGCCTTCTTGCAGGTGGCTTCCTCTGCCGTAGTCCACTCGCCGAAGCTGTGCGCGCATACAGCGCCGCCGTCAGCAGAGCCGCCACCCTCGGTGGAACCGCCCTCGGTGGAGCCGCCCTCGGTGGAGCCGCCCTCATTTCCGCCTTGCCCACCGTTGCAGGCAACCAGCGCCAAGGACAATAAGCATACAACTAAAAGTAAAACAATTTTTTTCAAAGCGCATCTCCTTTCGATTTTCCAAGCCGTTTTATCAGAACGAAAATACCCAAAATCAAGAGCATCGGGAACACGGTAGCAACCAGCAAGCCCGTTTTCAAGCTGCCCCCTGCGGCGTCCGCAACGCTGCCCACCAAGGCAGGACCTGCGGCGGCGCCAAGGTCGCCTGCCAGTGCCAGAAACGCAAACATGGCCGTTCCGCCCCTTGGGCATTTTTGCGCGGAAATGCTGATGGTGCCGGGCCACATAATGCCAACCGCAAAGCCGCAAAGAGCGCACCCGATAAGGCCGAGAATGGCGTTTGGCGACAGCGCCGCCAGCAAATAGCACAAAACGCACAGTCCGCCGCACACAAGCATAATTTTAGTCAAGTCCAGCTTTTCGCTTTTCTTTCCGTAAAAGACGCGCGTACAGCCCATAAAGGTGGCAAATAGGCACGGCCCCAAAAGGTCGCCTACGGTTTTGGAAACGCCAAGCGCCGATTCCGTGAAGGCAGACGCCCATTGGGTCATGGTTGCCTCGGAAGCGCCAACGCATACCATCAGCAAAATCATCAGCAAAAACAGGGGAAGCCTGAATAGCTGTCCAACGCGCAGCCCTTCCCCCTCCTCCACCAAGCGCTCGATGGGGCAAAACAGGAAGTTGACGGTATTCACCAGCGGCACTAACGCCCAAATCAGCGTCAGCACCTGCCAATATGCCATACCGAAGATGGCGAAAAAGACGGTGGATCCGAGTATAACGCCCACCGCACCCCAGCAGTAAAAGGAATGCAAAAGGCTCATAACCCCCGCTTTGTTTTCAAAGGGGCAGGCCTCCACTATCGGACTGAGCAAAACCTCGACAAGTCCGCTGCCGATGGCATACAGAACAACGGAAATAATAATGCCTAAAAAGGGATTTGGCAAGCAAGAGGGCAAAAACGCCATCAACACCAGCCCCAAGGCAGAAACCACCTGCGAGGTCACCACGCAAACGCGGTAGCCAATAATGTCGGCAAGCTTCACTGCCACCAAATCAACCAGAAGCTGCGTTAAGTAAAACACCAGGGGAATCAGCGCAATCATTTCCAGCGAAATGCCGTAGGTGTCCTTGAAGGTCAGAAACAAAAGCGGCGTAAAGTTAGCGGTAATTGCCTGCGTAATAAAGCCAAGATAGCAGGCTATCAGCGTTTTTTTGTAATTTTTCGTTTTCGTCATACGGATTCCCTCAGAAAGTGCGTTGCCCTTTTTCTCTGTTTTTGCGGCGCAAAGCCGTTTTTCGTTTTCAGCGAAGCGCCGCACGGCGTGTGGCCTTGGCGGCTTCGTCGCCTGCGGACATTATAGCACACCGCCTGCCGCTTTTCAACCCCAAAGCAGCGTTAAGCATACCGTCTTTTTCATAGCTCTTCTCAAATCGAAGAATTCATCAAATAGTCATAGCACGATTTGATATACTCTATTTTTGCATCGCGCAATTCCAATGGAATTTGACTGTCGCCCGGTATCTCAAGATTGAAAAGACCGCCGTAATTCACCTCACGCAGTGCCTTTACAACCTCGACGAAGTTCACGGTGCCTCTTGTAAAAGGCATCATATGCTGGTCGCTACTACCCTCATTGTTCGCAATATGCAACGCCTTCAGCTTGTTTCCTGCCTTTAAGATAAATTCACGCTGGTTTTTGTCCGTTAAATTCAAATGACCCGTATCAAGACAGATTCCCAGTTTACTGCTTCCGACACGCTCGATAATATACAGCAAATCGTCAGCACTCCTATCTACCAGCTCTTTTTCATCGGGAGAGTGCGGACGAAGATTTTCCAGACAAACCGTAACGTCTTTATCCTTTATATAGTCCGCTAAAATGCGTAGCTTCTCAATATTTCTTTCAACCTTTTCCTGTTTGCTAAGAGTGGTTCGAACCAGATTGTCGCAATGCAAGACCATATTTTTAACGCCTATCGCCTCATACAAATCAATCCACCGATAAAGCTCTTTTAATGCAGTATCATCGGAACAGATTTTGATTTTCAACCACAGGTGCCCTTGCGACATCTCAAAGTTTTGCTCATGCAGATAGTTCGCAAATTTTTTCGCGGTTTCCTGTATATCTCCGCTTCTGTTCAAAAGCTCAAAGCCGTGCTCATCGGAAATTTCGGAGGCATAAATACCGTTTTTTATAAATCTTTGAATGGCATCTTCAATATTTAACCCCGCATAATAACTTGACCATATACTAAGCTTCATTTTTATGACCTTTCCTTTCTGTGCAGAGTTGCCTTTTGCGGCGGTTTGCCTTGGAAAATCCATGCCATGCTCTACGGCGCAGAAGCCACAAAAGGCTGGTTTGAAAATTTATTTTCAAACTTATATCCTCTTTTCTTAAAAAGCATCGAACGATTCGTCCCAATGGTTGTACTATTTGCTTTCTGCCTGCCTCTGAATAACGTACTCTATCAATCTGTCAGGAAAATTCACAGTCATTCCGTCAACTCCACAATCATACGCGCGCTTCATAATGGACACGTCTTTAATGCCCCAAGCTCTGACATCAAAGCCCTCTTTATGCCATTTGGCGACCTTTTCAGGTGTGAGAGCAGCGCCCTTCGGACAGAGCTGTCCGATTCCTAACTCTTTCATTTTTGCTAACAGCGCATCATCGAAATCCTCTGTAAGATAACCGAGCTTTGCTTCGGGATACACTCGCTTCAATGCGATAAGATAATCAAGAGAAAAAGAGGTCACAGTGACTCGGTCTTCCAAATGATATTTTTTTACCATTGCAAACACTTCGCTCTCAATATCGGGAGCCTTGAGCTCAAGTGCCAGATACACGCCTTGCGATCCACAGTAATGCAAAAAATCCTCCAAGCGCGGAACGATATCACTTTTTCCGCTATTGGTATGCACCACCCGTATCTTGCACAATTCGTCATAAGTGAATTCCGCAATGCTTCCGCCGTAGCCCGTAACTCTATCCAGAGTGCCATCATGGAATAGGACCAATACGCCATCCTTGGTTTTGCGAATATCGGTTTCAATACCATTTGCCCCCATATTCAACCCCAAAAAGAACGAAGTCATTGTATTTTCCGGGGCATATTCGCTCGCACCTCGATGAGCATATACTACAAACATTTTTGTCCTCCTGAAAATAGCTGTTCGTTATAGCAAAAAATATGGAAAGATATTTCGGTTCTATACAAATACAGTACCACAGAAAAGAAAGAAAATCAAGCAATTTTTCGGAAATATTGAAAAAGGGAGACTTGGCAATCAAAAAATCGCAAAATCTCCTCTGAAAAGCCGATTATTGAAGTCGGGATTCCATCCACAGGGTGTTTTTAATGTTTTGCATCTATTAAAATCGCACTGTGAAAAATGTGAATAAAAAAGCCCGGATGCCTTGTGACATCTGTTTTTTCGGTGTATATGCTTGCGAAGGCACCTTTTGCCCCGCAAACCAAAAGGAAAGCCCTCAAAACACCCGTTCGGGTGATTTGAGGGATAAAAACCATCAAATTCAATCGCATTCGTTCCCGTTTACATCCAAATACGGAAGCTCTGCAATATATTTATGAATGTCCATAGTTTTATCGTGATAAAATTCATAGTAAACGGAACGTAGGTCATCAAATTCATCGTCATCAACAAAGGTGTAGTTGACCGCTTCCAAAAAAGCGGGATTTGCGATGACGGTTGTCCTGAATATTTTTCTCTCTCCGTCTGCAACGCAGAGCTTATAATGCACGTTGTGATGATTGCAAAAGTCAAAATGCACATAAACTGCAACCCTTCCTTCGTTATAGAAGGGAGGCATTTCCGCTTTTCCAATATTATCGAGTCGGTGATTATAATACTTGAGATATGCTATCATCTCATTGCACTGAAGCTCTTTTTCTTCGTCCAACTCATCAAAGGCATGTCCATCAAAGCAGTCAGATATATCTTCATACAACAAATCCTTTTTTGAATTTTCCTTAAATTTGTTATTAGACAATGCCCTGCAAACGAGTATCAGCCAATTTCTATAATATTCCTTAGATATTTCTCCGCGCAAGAACCGATGGATGACGGATAAAAAAGCATCAAAATCATAATAATTCGCCCATTCAAGCTCCACTTGAACTATGCTATCGAGCTCTTCTTCCGAAAGCTCACCTTTAATCCCCTTCAAAACAGTTTCCTTGGGAATTTTTGAGGTTTCAGCCTTTTTAGAAGTTTCTGCTGCATAGCAATCACCATCAAAAAAGCCGCTGCATGCCCCTCCGTCCCTTGCTAACTTTTTGGCTATAATGTCAAACGTTTTTCTGCCAATCTCTGCCGCAGAATATGGGTTGCCATAACTATCAAGCCCATGTATAAGCTCTGCGTCAACGCGCTCCTCAAAAAGCTCTTTCGTAAGTGGGTTATACACAATCAAATCATATGTTCCCTGTTTATTGCACTTTGTACAAATAAAGTCCCATTCGCTCGCTCTGAAACTCATAATATTCTCCGTATCTATTTTGTATTTGCCGGAAAGCGCTTGTACTGCCGGCACCAGTGCGAAAAACTATGTAGATTTGATCCGGCCCTCCTGCTAAACGATTTGCGTCTTCATTCTATCATATCCTTGTATATAAGTCAACCTGATTTTAATTCTGCCGACGTAAGCCAAAGCCCTCAAAATACCAAATGGTGTTTTGAGGGCTTTTGTGTTATCTTGACAAAATAGATGCCGATTAAAAATCCTTTATGTTTTCTCTTATAAACTTTTTCAAATATGTTTGGAGCGGCTCCATATCATAGAACGCATCATCATACTCGTCAAATGGGTATTTCTCCGTTTTTTCTTCAAATTCTTCTGCTTTTTCTACATCAAAAAATGAAAGTTCCGTCAAATCAATTCCATTTTTATTTACAAAGTCATCGTACAATTCTTTGTGTTCATTGGCACCGATAATACCCATATATTCACTTACAAACGGCGCAACCATACGGCTCGAATTCACAAAGAACTGACAAAGTCCACCGTTATTGACTTCTACTTCAAGCCAATTTATTGAATAGAAAATCTTTTGCGAAGGATTCAGTGAATTTACACCCTCCTCCCACTCGTCAAAACTATCGACTTTGCTTTCCGTTCTTGCTGTTACCGCCTCAAAAAGCTCGTCGTCGGAAAGTCCCGATAATTCATCAGTTGTCATTGCCAAATAACGCTTTTCGTTTTCCTTAGCTTCCGCTATGCTTCTTTTTAACTCTTTTCTAAATTGAAATATTGCTTTAATTGAACTGAACAGTCCCATTGTTTTAGGCCTTTCTTCTATCGTTTGTTGAAGTAATTATATCAGATTATTTCTTTATCTCAAAAATCTTAAACGCCGTTTCCGACATAACATAAATATCCGAATCTTTTTTCGGTAAACCGTGAGCGGAAACAAATCCGTTCTCATCGAGTCCTTTGATAATTCCGGGTTTCCCTTTGATTAACACAATGGCTTGCTCTCCCTTGTTTTTCTCTGGGCGGATAAAAACAGATTCTTCACTGCGTAGAGATGACATACCACCAAAAATGTATAACTGTTCCCAATATATAGTTTTATTTTCTTTGCAATGAATATGGGTGAATTTTGTAGCTGTTTTCTTGGAAACATACACCGTATATTTCTGCTCGTTTGCGGTAAAGGTGATTGTTTTGTATATATCGTTTTCTGCAATAACTTTTCCGAGTCTTTGATAATGTTGGTACAAAGTCAATTTTTCTTCGGATACTAATTCCATGATATCACTAACATTACATCCCAAAGCTGTACATATCTTTGCGATAGTATCAGTTGTTACCGTTTGATTTTTTGAAAGTTTTGCGAGCACCCTTGAACTTATACCGGTGAGGTCCAATAATTCTGTTTTGGTCATATCTTTATCAATCAGCAGTTTCCAAAGCTTTGAGTAGTCAATATACATATAAACACCCCTTTCTATTTTTATTATAGCACACATATTATAGCACACATAGCAGAATGTGTCAATATTTTTTACGATAGTAAATAATTGTTTGCGATTCTGTCATTTCAACCGGTTATAGGGGTGGGGCAAAGACTGCCCCGCAAACCAAAAAGAAAGACCTCAAACCACCCATTCGGGTGATTTGAGGTCTTTTGTGTTGTACCGCCTTAATAGATGACTCCTTCAAAAAGTTAATAAAATCAAGGGTTTTGGCTTTTTGGAAACCGTTTCAAGTGCGTCCTTAATAGATGCCAACGTTATTTTTGAATTTTTAATTGCAATGATCCACTCTTATTTTCTTTTATTACTACCAAACAATTAATATTCCTAAAATACTCTATATACTCAAGATTTACTTTATTTATTTTTTCTTTATCTTTTCCTGCTTCTTCCAGCCTAACATGATACGAATCCCGCAAATTATATATCGTAAAGTATGCATTATTTCGACTATTCATTGAAAGCTGTATCACCTTAGACATAAGTTTATTGTCCTTTGGCAACAATGATTCAGGCATCGGTGGAATCGTTTCTCTTTCTCCGCTTTCAAGAAAAAATTTCTTTTTTTCGTCTCTATGAGACCCAATATCATTGATCAAAACGATTACCAATTGGGATAATAAAATTAATCCACTTGACGATATGACACTCACCTTAATTGCCGTAGAACCGATTATTTCCAACGAACCTAAAACGCTTAATATTATAAACACCACAAGCGAAACATAAGATGCAAAAAATGTAATAACTTCATACAATGTATATCTTTCAAAATGCTTAGGTTTGAAATAAATAAGTTTGCAAATCCCCTTTTTTTCTATTAAGAAATGTGTGCTATACCATGCAGAATAAGATCTGACTCCGATATTCCCCGAGGCTTCTATTTGACCAAATGCAAACCATAGTATTGCACCAAATATAAGAATTACTATATCATTTAATTCCATAGTGCATAGCACCGCCTTTCATTTTGATTTTTTCTCGAAGTGAGTATAATTTTTTTTAGGAGCTTTTCGTTTTCGTCATACCGATTTCCTCAATGGGCGCGTTTCCTTTTTCTCTGTTTTTCAGCGCCAACGCCGTTTTCTCTTTCAGTAAAGCGCCGCACGCCGTGCGGCCTTGGCGGCTTCGCCGCCTGCGGATATTATATCATAAAAAAGCCGCGAAATCTTCGATTTCGTTTTGCGAACACCGTTCGCTCCCATCGGCTTTGTTCCTGATGGTATCCGCTTTTCGCTTTTAGCGAAGCGCCGCACTCCGTGCGGCTTTGGCGGCTTCGCCGCCTGCGGATATTATAGCACACCCATAGCCCAAAAGCAATAGCGCAAAGAAGAAAAACCGGGCTTTGCTTTTTCCCCCTCGCAAGCGAGAAAGGAAGCCCCCGCAAACCAAAAAGAAAGACCTCAAACCCGCCGAAACAAGCGGTAAAAAGGGCAAAAACAGGGCATTTTCCGTATAGAAAGCAAAATTCCATAGCCGAAATTATATCGACTATGGAATCTTTTTTGTGTAATAACATACTCGTTAATACAATGAAGCCTAGAAAGCCTTAATTGTGCATTTATTCCATTAATTGATTTGCACTTTTATGATAGTCGGCTCTTTTTTGCTTTCAGAAGATTGAAAAATTCATAAAAAGTGGTATAATAAACGTATTAAATACCGAAGGAGGTATCCCGTGGGAATTCGAGCGTTTTTTCATAAAATCAAAATGGGCTTTGTACGAGCCGGGGAGTCCTCCATTCCGTATGTCAATGAGGCGAAGCGTTACGGTAATTCCGGTGAGGATGAATTTACATATAGACTCCGCAGAGAGCTTCCTTCGTGTAAAATTAAAAGAAATGTAGTCATTTCAACACCGGATGGTAGTGCAGAAATTGACTGCCTGGTTCTCCATAATAATAAGCTTTTTGCTATAGAGGTCAAGCGTTGGAAGGGATGTCTGACCGAACGAGATGATGGCTTTTTGCAAGAAAAAACGGACAGGTGGACGGGAGAGATGCATACAAAGCTCCTGAAATCACCATTCAAACAACTTGGAAGAGCCATATACCTTTTGCGAAAGCAAATCCCCCTTAAAGCGTGGGTGAATGCCGTTGTGTTCTTTGAGGATGATGAGCTTGAGTCGGTTTCCGCTTTTTCGGATAACGTATGGTTTGATCGCTATCAAGACCTTGTGGATTATATCAGCAATGACGGCAAGGCTTCTTTCGGAACTGGAGCAAAGGACTTTTTTGAAAAATGTGTTCCTGCCGATTACCTATATGCCAATGCTTGGGGAAAGTCCTTACATTGTATTATCAACCGCGCAACGTTGCGGTTTGAAACACCCCAAGGCAGTATTAACGCCGATAATATTATTTCAATTCGCATCTCTCACCATTGGTCATATGATGAATTGCATATCACTATGACGGACAGTTCGGAGAGAACCACAACTCTTGAAAACGCCAAAATTCAAGTCAGCGATAACAGTCGCATTAGCACCTACGCTTTATGCAAATTGGATTATATTGAGTTGGGCAGAACGCTAAATCAGTAATTTAACGAATACCAATCTTTTAACGATAGGAAGGCACTACACCTTGACGGGGAGTAGTGCTTTTCTGTATTTGAAGGCTTCCGAGGCACAAGATATAGGCACCGCAAATACCGAAATGCACCACCAAAGCAAAAAATCCCTTGTAAATCAAGGACTTTCGGCTAATATTTAACGATAAAAAGAAAACAGTAGGTCGATACGATTGTATCAATCTACTGTTCCTTATTTGGTTGCGGAGGCAGGATTTGAACAGAGCTGTTGCTCTTATAACCTTCGGGTTATCGCTTCGCGCCTCCACCGTCGCATAGTCGCCGCGCGTTGCAATCACAGATTGCGCCTTCGGCTCCTTGCTTTGGGCGGTTTCGGCAAGTGAAAACAGTTGATAACTGTTTCCACTTCCCTACCCAACGAGCCCGCTCGTCGGACTCATAACCCGAAGTGGAGGGACAAAGGCTGCCGCTTTGCAACCAAAAAGAAAAACCAACCCGATTGGGTTGGTTTCTTTTTGGTTGCGGAGGCAGGATTTGAACCTACAACCTTCGGGTTATGAGCCCG
>JAZRFK010000063.1:0-14787 GCA_045661325.1 Eubacteriales bacterium
TCATACGCACTCATAATGCGTTCCTTACCCGCCAAGGCGGAAACAAGCATCAGAAGGGTGCTTTCGGGAAGATGGAAATTGGTGATAAGAGCGTCTACCGCCTTGAAGCGATAGCCGGGATAAATAAAGATACCCGTATCGGCCTCCGTTGCGTGAATAATGCCGCTTTCATCGGCAACGCTTTCCAAGACGCGACAGGAGGTGGTACCAACAGCAACGATACGGCCGCCCTTGGCCTTGCGCTCGTTTATCAGACGCGCCGTTTCCTCGTCTATATGAAAATGCTCCTTATGCATCACGTGGTTTTCGATTTTTTCCTCCTTGACAGGACGGAAGGTGCCAAGCCCCACGTGCAACGTGACCTCTGCATAGCCAACGCCCTTGGCCTTAATGGCAGAAAGCAGCTCCTCGGTAAAATGGAGGCCCGCGGTGGGCGCCGCGGCAGATCCGATTTCCTTGGCGTACACCGTTTGATAGCGGCTTTTATCCTCTAATTTTTGGGTGATATAGGGCGGCAGAGGCATATTTCCCACCTCATCAAGTGCCGCGTACACAGAGCTAAAACGGGCGGTATCGTAAGAAAGACGCGCGATGCGATTTCCCTCCTCCACCACGTCTAAAATCTCGGCCTCCATCACATCTCCGAAGGAGATACGGGCGCCGATTTTGGCTCTTTTTCCGGGACGCACAAGGCACTCCCAGGTGCCGTCTTCCCCTGCGCGAAGCAACAGAATCTCCACAGCAGAGCCTGTTTTGGCAGAGGTACCCAAAAGCCGCGCGGGGATAACCTTGGAGGAATTGACTACCAAAACGTCCTCAGGGCGCAAAAAGTCTATAATACTGTCAAAGCGGCGGTGCTGAAAGTCATCTTTTTCTCTGTCCACCACCAAGAGCCTTGACTGCGAGCGCTTTTCGGCGGGGGTCTGCGCTATCAGCTCCTCAGGCAGATGATAATAAAAGTCCGCGGTTTTCAGACTTGTTGCCACTCTTTCGTTTACAATTTCCATAAGCTTACGCCTTCCGTATCAAAAACCCTTTTCGTTTCATAAAATAAAAAAGAGCGTTTTCTTATTATTTTATCACAGAAGGAATAAGAAAGCAATGGTTTAAAAGGAATTTTCTTTTGGCCTTGGCTCAATTCCTCTCTATGAAGGGATATTTACCTATGGAAACAGATAAAAAGCTGTTTTATGGCGTTGCAACGGCGCTGATAACGCCCTTTACCGAAAACGGCAAGCTTGATTTGCCCGCCTTTCGCCGCTTGGTTGCCTTGCAATGCCGAAGCGGCGTTGCGGCATTGGTGGTGGCAGGGACAACGGGAGAGGCGCCGACCTTGACCGACAAGGAAAAAATCCTTCTTTTGCGTGCCGCCAAGGAGGAGTCAGGCGGCGCCCTTCCCATCATTATGGGCGCAGGCTCTAACGACACAGAAAGAGCCTGCCGTCTTGCCAAAATGGCAGAGCGGGAGGGTGCAGACGCCATTTTGTCCGTCACCCCCTATTACAACAAGGGAACGCGAAGGGGGCGTCTTTTGCACTATGAAAGGCTGGCCGAGAAAACAAGCCTGCCCATCATCCTGTATAACGTTCCCTCTCGCACGGGCGTTTCTTTATCGCTTGACGATTACGCCTATTTATTTCAAAAAAAAGGAATAATCGGCGTCAAGGAGGCGGAGGATAACCTTGAAAAAGAGGCGCTTCTTTGCGCGGGCTTTCCCTCCTATGCGCTTTATACGGGAAATGACAGCCACATTCTTCCCTTTCTGGCCTTGGGCGGTGACGGCGTTATCTCCGTTCTTTCCAATTTGTTTCCCAAGGAGACGGCGCTGCTTTACCGCTTTGTCAAGGAAGAACGGCTGAAAGACGCAAGGGCCTTGTATCTTCGCTTTTTGCCGTTTATTCGACTGCTTTTCAAGGAGCCAAACCCCGCCCCGATCAAGTACGCGATGTCAAAAATGGCGCTTTGCGCGCCCTATCTGCGTTTGCCGCTGACACTTCCCGATCCATCGCTTCAAAGGGAAATCGACGCGGCTCTATCACAGCTTTACAGCCTGTAAAAAATATCGGGCGAGTAGACACAAGCACGATAAAGTTCTTGACTTTCTCCCTCTTTTTCCTTATAATAGAAGTATAGATTATAGGAGACAGAGGGAGAAGCGTTTCCTTTGCTCTTGGAAAGGTTATCACACTATGACTCTTGCGGAAGCAAAAATAAAAATAGAGGGCCTTCGTCGGCAGATTGAATACCATTCTCATCGGTATTACGTGATGGACGAGCCCGAAATTTCGGATTTTGAATATGACGCGATGTACCGAGAGCTACAGGAGCTTGAGGCGGCCTTCCCTTCTCTTGACTCGCCCGATTCTCCCACCAAGCGCGTTGGCGGTGCTGTGCTGGACAAATTCGCGAAATTCACCCACCGCGTTCCGCTTGGCAGCCTTAGCGACGTTTTTTCCTTTGAGGAATTGGATGATTTTTTTGAAAGAACGGCGGAAAAGGAGCCCGATATTTTCTTTTCGGTTGAGCCGAAAATTGATGGCCTTTCGGTTGCCTTGACCTATGAAAACGGCGTTTTCGTTCGCGGTGCCACACGAGGTGACGGCGAAACGGGCGAGGACGTGACCGAAAACCTTAAAACCATTCGCACCATTCCCTTGAAATTAAAGGAGCCTCTTCCCTACCTTTGCGTGCGCGGAGAGGTGTTTATGCCCCGAAAAACCTTCTTTGCCCTAAATGACGAGCGCGATCGCGACGGACTTACCCGTTTTGCCAACCCGCGCAACGCAGCGGCAGGCTCTTTGCGCCAATTAGATTCCAAGGTGACTGCCTCGCGCCGATTGGATATTTTCATTTTCAACTTACAAGAGGGCTCTCTTTACGCCGATGGCAGAGCCGCAAAAACGCACACAGAGGCGCTTATGCGTTTAGAGGAGCTGGGCTTTCATATTCTGCCTCATTTCAAGCGCCTTGCCTTGCCCGAGGAGATTAAAAAGCACATTGAGCATCTGGGCTCCATCAGACAAGAGCTTCCCTTTGACATTGACGGCGCCGTTATCAAGGCAGATGATTTTGCCGTGCGCGAGCGTCTTGGCGAGCTGACGAACACGCCCAAATGGGCCGTTGCCTACAAATACCCCCCCGAAAAGCAGGAAACAACGCTTTTGGATATTGAGGTTGCCGTTGGCAGAACGGGCGTTTTGACGCCGACTGCCGTGCTTTCCCCCGTCTTTTTGGCAGGAAGCACCGTTTCACGCGCCTCCTTGCACAACTTCGACTATATTGCCACCAAGGACGTTCGCATTGGCGACACGGTGGTTTTACAAAAGGCAGGCGACATCATTCCCGAAATCGTTTGTGCGCTTCCTGCCAAGAGAAAGGGCTGTGAGGTTGCCTTTCCCATACCAACCGCTTGCCCCTCCTGCCACGCCCCCGTTATCAAGGACGGAGACGGCACGGGTGCCGCACTTCGCTGTGTCAACCCTGCCTGCCCTGCCCAGCGAGCCAGAAGTATTATGCACTTCGCCTCCAAGGGCGCGATGAACATTGACGGGCTTGGTGAGCGCATCGTGCTTTTGCTGCTGGAAAACGGTTTAATTTCCGATTCGGCCGACCTTTACGCCTTGCGGGCAGAGGATATTGCCAAGCTTGACCGTATGGGCGAAAAATCGGCGAAAAACCTGATTGACGCCATTGAAGAATCCAAGTCTGCCGGGCTTGAGCGCCTGCTTTTCGCCTTTGGCATTCGCCAGGTTGGCGAAGCGGCTGCCGAGGCCGTAGCCGCGCGCTTTGGAACACTTGATGCCTGCATGGAGGCTTCTGCCGAGGCCTTTGCCGAGATTTCCGATATTGGTGAGGTGACCGCCACCTATCTTTACGATTTCTTTACGAATGACGAAGCCAAGGCGCTTATCGCGCGCTTGAAGGAGGCCGGTGTTATGACCGCGGCAAAGAAGGAAAAGCCCTCCGACAAGCTATCGGGCCTCACCTTCGTTTTGACGGGAACGCTTCCCACGATGACGCGCGACGAGGCGGGCGAAAAAATCAAGGCGGCAGGCGGCAAGGTTTCCTCCTCCGTTTCTGCCAAAACCTCATACGTCATAGCAGGCGAGGAGGCGGGAAGCAAGCTGACCAAGGCCAAAGCGCTTGGCGTCTCTATTCTTGACGAAGCGGGGCTTTTGGCGCTTCTTGCAGATTGATTTTACCAAAGCTTCATAAGAAAAAGGCAGAGAATGCAACGCATTCTCTGCCTTCGTTTTTGCTATTCGGTTGATTTAATCGGTATACGGAACGGCCTTGCCCGTTTGGGCAGACAAGAAGGCAAGCTCCATTACGCGCATAACCAGACGCATTTCCTTATGGGTCACCATCTGGGTGGCCTTGCCGTCCATCGCGGCGCAGAAATTGCGATAATAATCGTGCACATCGCTTTGGGGCTTATCCTCGCTCCATTCCTCAACGGTAATGGCGTCTCTCGGGGCCATGGTTTTGGTAAGACCTGCGGCAGTTTCCACGGGGATAACCTCGCTCTCGTGCCAATACTTGCACTTCACCACCTTGGCACATTCGCGCCAATCGCTGATGAGAGCCGTTCCCTTTTCTGCCTTCATATAAAATCTGGGCAGGGGAATAAAGTTGTAAGTACCGACCTCGATGAAGGCCTCTGCACCCGACTCAAAGGTGATGGTAAGATAAAATCCGTCATCTACCTCATCGTTGGTGATGTTGGTAACGGTGCAATAGATATTCTTGATAGGCTCCTTATAAATTTGCAGAAGCTGGTCTATCAGATGCACTCCCCAGTCCAAGATCATACCGCCGCCGTGCGCCTTTTCGCCGCGCCAGTCGCTCGGAATACCGCGCGAACCGTGAATACGGGACTCAATGCGAAGGGGCTTTCCGATTTTGCCATCCTCCACGATTTTCTTGATGGCAAGATAGTCCACATCAAAGCGACGGTTCTGATGAACAGAGAAAACCTTTCCGCTCTCCTTGGCGACGGCAATCATCTCGTCAAGCTCCGCAACGGACATAGCCACGGGCTTTTCACAGATAACGCTCTTACCTGCCTTCAAGGCTCTTGTAACAATTTCCAGATGAGAATCGTTGGGAACGGCAACGGTGATAAGATCTACTCTTTCGTCCGCCAAAACCTCGTCCAAGGAGGAGTAAGCGTAAATGCCGCGAGAACGGGCAAGCTCGTTCTTGGCCTCATCAATATCGTAAACGCCGAGCAGCTCCACAACATCACTGCTTTGCGCGTGCTTCACGTGAAAGCCGCCGCCCATACCGCCATATCCAACGATAACCAAATTCTTCTTCATGGTGAATATCCTTTCCTACGCAAAAGCGTTCAGGGGGTTAACACAACCGCCTGCCACAACCCGTATTGTAGCACTTACATCAGATAAAGTCAAGAGATTTTCGGCTTTTTTTGCCCTAAAACAGTTACACCGTTTCCTCTGCCATAACCGTCGGCGCTTGGGGGGCGTTTTCCGAAATACTGGCAATACCGTCAAGCGCGCTTTGCTTGGTGGAATATCCCTGAGAAGCGCAAATTATCTCTCCGTTGGAGGCCTTCAAGTGAAAGCGGAAGCGCTCCTCGCGGTCAAGAAACACCTCGTATCGAGGATGAGGAACGTCCTCTTCCCCAAGCGTTAAGTCTGCAATGGGGGCCGTGGCGTTTACCTTAATGCTCTCAATTCCGCCCTTGCAGTTGTGCAAGGCGGTATAGGTCTCGGAGGTGGCTATCACACGACCGTTGGATGCATAGAGATTAAACATATATTCTCCGTTTTTCGCGATTTTAATTTCAAATTTTGCGCTCATAAGATATCTCCTTTTGCTTTTTTTCTATTTTACCACGAACGAGGATAAAAAAGCAAGTATTGTTACGAAAAAAACACGGCCAATTCTTCGCTTTTTCTGCTTGGATAGGCCGTGTTATTTTTATTCTTTTGGCGCGTACAGATAGGCGCGGCCCTCCGTTCCCACCTTTTCCACGATTTGAAGCTTTAAAAGCAGGGCGAGAAGCGCACCGGAAACCCTCGGCCCACAACCGCTTTTCTTTTTCA
Source organism: Eubacteriales bacterium (assembly GCA_045661325.1). Taxonomy (GTDB): domain Bacteria; phylum Bacillota; class Clostridia; order Oscillospirales; family CAG-272; genus UBA1740. The sequence continues at coordinate 6,072 of JAZRFK010000063.1, forward strand.
GCTCCTTGGCCGTAAAGGGATAGCTCATATTTTCAGGCAAAAGCTGACGAAACGAGGCTCTGTCCGACAAGACCAGCTCATCCACCAAGGCGGTGGGAATACGCTCTATGCGGTGAGATCCGCGCTTACCGTCCTTCCCCCACCCGTCCTGCAAGCGATGCTCCTCCATATCGATGAGAAGCAGATGAATTTCCAGGTTTTCATTTGGCAGAAGAGATGCCAAGCGATATAATTCCCGCCCTGCGTCAAAAAAGCGGCCCTTACGGCTCACCCGTCGGCGCGAGACAATTTCGCCGTTTTCGGCGCTTATCCAGGAAAGATGCTTGGTGGCAGGAATGGGATAAACGACCGTTACCCTGTAATCCGAAAGGAAAAAGGAAAGCTTTTCCTTCAAGCGACCGAAGGCGGCCGTTTGAATTTCCACGATATGTCCGTCCTTACAAATATCGGCAAAATAGGGGCCTATTTTTTGCTCGTGAAAGGAGGAAGAGGGCTCGTAGTAATACTTTAAAGCGGAATGCAGCGTTTTTTCGGAAAGCAGCCCCACCGTTTCACGCGGATAGAGTCTGTCCGTTGCTTTTTCGCAAGCACGCAAAAAGCGCTCCTTGTCCATAAAAACCCCTCCTTTCTGTTTTTCATTTTACCAAAAAAGCGGAAAAAGGTCAAGAAGAAACGAATAAAATCGGGAAAGAAAAATTTTTTCCGTTTCCCGCCGTCTCCCGTGAAACATTCAAGCGCAAATGAAAAATTTTATCATTGACACAGGCGTTTTTTTTTGCTATACTATGATGGAAGAAATATTTTTAAGGAGAAGGGTATGCGGCGGTATTTGGACGCTTTGTTCGGCAACGAAAGCCTGCGAAGCAATTTGGGCAAAAGCATCGAAAATAACGCCTTGCACCACGCCCTTCTGATTGAAGGCCCCAAGGGTAGCGGAAAGAAAACCCTGGCGCTTCAAATTGCCGCGGCCGAGGTATGCGAAGCCAAAGGCAACGAAGCGCTCCCTCTTCCCTGCGGTGTTTGCCGCGCCTGCCGACTGGTTTTGTCGGGCAACGCGCCTGACGTTACCTTTGTCTCTAAGGGCAACCGCGCCACGCTCGGCGTTGAAGCCGTGCGAGAGGCCAAGGAGGATATGTTTTTAAGCCCCACGGAGCTTCCCGTGAAGCTTTATATCTTTGAGGATGCCGACACGATGACGGTGCAGGCGCAGAACGCTCTGCTCATCGTTTTGGAGGAGCCGCCCAAAAGCACGAAAATTATTCTGCTTTGCGAGGAAAGCGAGGCCATGCTCACGACCATAAGAAGCCGCGCGCGGCTTTTGCGGATGGAAGCCTTTTCTCCCTCGGCTCTGCGGCGCTATTTTGAGGAAACGGCGCCCTCCCTGCTTATGCCTTACAAAAGCAAAGAAAGCGACTTATCTGCCGTTTTTCTCGCCGCAGGCGGAAGAATCGGCGAGGCGCGCCGCTATCTTTCCCTTGACGGCTTTGAGGAATTATCGGACAAGCGGCGCGTAACGGACGCGCTTCTTTGTGCCGTCACGAAGGACGCCTCCTTCTCCAAGCTTTGCGACGCATTTTTGCTTTTACCCACAAAGCGCGAGATGCTCATTGAGGCGCTTCGCCTTTTGCATTTGGCTCTGCGCGACCTGATTTTGTTTAAAAAGAACGAGAACGCACCGCTTTTATACTGCACGAGCGCTGAAATTGCCGACGAATACTCCCGTTCTGTTCCGCTGACCTGCCTTTTTTCTATGGCAGACAGGGTGGCGCTGGCGATTGAGGATATAGAAAAAAACGCCAACGTACAAACAACCCTGACACTTTTAAAATGTGATTTGTGCCGATAAAACGGCATTGAAATGGAGAATACGATGGATAACAACCAAGAAAAAGATTTATTTGAGGAATACTCCGAGGATATCATAAACGACCAAACGGAAAACGACAGCAGCGAGGCCGTTCAAGCCCCCAATGCCGAGGCCGAGCTTTGCGAGGTTTTGATTGTCGGCGTTCGTTTTTCCTCGGGCGCAAAAACCTATTATTTTGATCCCAACGGCTTTACCCTTTCCCAAAAGGACGCCGTTGTGGTGGAAACGGCGCGCGGTTTGGAATTTGGCACGGTAACGGTTGCCAATCGCGTAATTTCCGCGGCCTTGGCCGTTCTTCCCTTAAAAAAGGTGGTTCGTATTGCCACCAAGGAGGATATTAAGCGCAACGAGGACAACCGCGCCGCCGCACAGAAAGCCAAGAAAATTTGTGCGGAGAAAATTCAGAAGCACGGGCTTGAAATGAAGCTTGTGGATGCGGAATATTCCTTTGACAACTCCAAGCTTCTCTTCTACTTTACCGCAGACGGCCGCGTTGATTTCCGCGAGCTTGTTAAGGATTTGGCCTCTGCCTTCCGCACGCGCATTGAGCTTCGCCAGATTGGTATTCGCGACGAGGCCAGAGCTATGGGCGGCATCGGTATTTGCGGTCGCCCCTTCTGCTGCTCCAGCTTTTTGCCTGATTTCGTGCAGGTTTCCATTAAAATGGCAAAGGAGCAGAACTTCTCTCTCAACTCTGTGAAGATTTCGGGAAGCTGCGGCAGACTGATGTGCTGCCTGCGTTACGAGCACGAAACCTACGAGGAGGCCTTGAAAACCACCCCTGCCGTTAACTCTGCCGTTATGACGGAAAACGGGCAAGGACGCGTTGTTGAGGCGCGCCCCCTGGCACAGCTCGTCAAGGTGCGCTTGGACGAGGGCAACGAGGCCCCCAAGCTCTATCCCTGCGATGCGGTGACCGTTCTCTCCCAAGGAAACGGAAAGCGCCCCAAGCCCGTGCAACAGGCACAAGCGCCGCAAGCACCCGCACATGCACCGACCGAGCCCCAAGCAGCGCCCCAGTCTCACGAGGAAAAGAAGGAGACTCGCCGCGAGGAGACAGCGCCCCAGCAGGACAAGCGCCCTTCCGACAACAACCGCAAAAAGAAGCACCACGGCAGACACGATTTCAGAAAAGGGCACCATCACGGCAACGGCGGAAACGGTAGCAAAAAGCCGCCCGAGGCAAACTAATTTCGCTTCTTTTTTCGTTATTTTGCACGAAGTTACTTTTTTTTACAAAAACATCTTGATTTTTCAGAAAAACCTTGCTACAATATATAAAAAAAACGGAGGTAATTATCATGGCTTATAAGATTAATGACGATTGCATTGCTTGTGGTGCTTGCGAGGCAGAATGCCCCGTAGAGTGCATCAGCGAAGGCGACGGCAAGTACGAAATCAACGCTGAACAGTGCATTGGTTGCGGTTCTTGCGCAGGCGTTTGCCCTGTTAACGCTCCCGTAGAGGAATAATTCGCCAAACATAAGAAAGAGTCGCCGCATCGGACTGCACCTTGCTTTTTGCCTCGTGCGTCCGTTCTGGCGGCCTTTTCTCTTTTATTACAACGATATTACACAAAAAGGAGGCCGTTATGCTTTCGCTGCTTGAAAACGAAAGACTTGACGTTGTCAACGACAATCTTTCACTTATACAAAAAACAGACGGCCTGACCTTTGGAACAGACGCGCTTTTGCTCGCCGCCTACGTCCGAAAAACTAAGGGACGGGGGCTTGAGCTGGGAAGCGGAAGCGGTATCATTTCCCTTCTTCTTGCCACACGCGAGAAATGCGCCCATATTCTTGCCGCAGAGGTGCAAGAGGCCTATGCGGAATTGACACAGCGCAACATTGCCTTGAACGGCCTAAATGACAAGGTTGCGGTTATTGAGGCCGATGTGCGCGACACCTCTCTGTTGGGCGAGGCAGGAAGCTACGACCTAATTTTCACCAATCCGCCATATATGACGGCCGATTCCGGCCTTTCCTGCAAGACAGACGCCAAGACAATCGCGCGCCACGAGCTTTTCGGCAAGGTTGAGGATTTTATTGCCACGGCCGCGCGTATGCTCAAATACGGCGGTAGCTTTTACATCGTTTTGCATCCCTCGCGCACAACGGATTTTTTTGCCGCCTGTCGCAAAAACGGCTTAGAGCCCAAGCGCTTTACACCTGTTTGCGCCCGCGCTGACCTTCCTCCCTCTATGTTTTTGGCGGAGTGCAAGCGCGGAGGAAAGCCGAGCCTTGTCTTTACCAGACCTCTTTTCTTGTCCTCAAAGGAGGACGTTGACTTTATTATGGAAAACGGCAATATGCCCAAGGGCTTTTCATAATCACGAAAGAACGGAGCTTTAACGCTATGCCACAGCTTGACGAAGAAAAAAACCGCGTTCTTCCCCGAACGCTTTACCTGGTTGCCACCCCTATCGGCAACCTTTCCGACCTTTCCCCACGCGCCCTTAAAATTTTATCCCAGGTGGATTTTATTGCGGCAGAGGACACGCGAAACACCCAGAAGCTTCTCTCCTGCTTTCAGATTCACGGCAAGGAGCTTGTCAGCTATTTTGAGCATAACAAGCGTCAAAAGGGCGAATACATTGCCGACCGTATTCAAGCGGGCGAAAGCTGTGCCTTGGTAACGGACGCAGGCACGCCTGCCATCAGCGATCCCGGTGAGGATCTGGTGCGTCTTTGTGCCGAGCGGCATATCACGGTGACGGGGGCGCCCGGCTGCTGTGCCGCAGTACACGCGCTTTCCCTTTCGGCCTTAACGACGGGGCGCTTTGCCTTTGAGGGCTTTCTCTCCGTTAACAAGGGCGAACGCAAAAAGCGCTTGGAGGAAATCAAAAACGAACGGCGCACGATGATTTTTTACGAGGCGCCGCACAAGCTGATAGCCACGCTTGATGACCTTGCCGCCTGCTTTGGCGGCGAGCGAAAAATCACCCTCTGCCGTGAATTAACCAAGATGAACGAGGAACTGATTTATACCACGCTTTCAGAGGCCGTTGCCTTATATAAGGAGCGCGCACCAAAGGGAGAATACGTGTTAATTCTGGGGGGGCTTGACGAATGCCCCGCGAGCGCCGCAGCTGAGGAAAATCCGCTTTGTGCGCTTTCACCCGAGGAGCATCTGGCACATTACGAGGCCAAGGGCCTTGCCAAGATGGACGCCATGAAGGCGGCCGCCAAGGACAGAGGAATGACAAAGAGCGATTTTTACAAGCTTCTCCATCAATAAATAAAAGAAAAAGCGAAAACGGCAAATTGCCCCATAAGGCAAGCCGATTTCGCTTTTTCTTTTTGTATTATTCTTCAATTTTGGGCAAGCCGCCCTTTTGGTGAAAGCCGTCAATTTCCCCTCGGCAGATGGCGCCGAAGATGCGATGACGCAGGCCCTTGTTATTTCTTTCAAGCTCGGCAAGAAGCCGCTTCATATTTTCGCGCTCGGTTGCCTTATCCTCAGGACAAAGGCTTTTTAAAACGGGAAGCTCTGCATGCCGAATAAAATAGGCGATATCCTTTTCGGGCGTATAGAGCAAGGGGCGAATCAAATGCAAATCCGCGCGGGAAAGGTAGGAGACGGGAGAAAAGCACCCAAGGCGCCCCTCGAAAAAGAGGTTGAGCATAAAGGTTTCCACCACGTCATCATAGTGATGCCCCAGCGCAACGCGGTTCGCGCCCATTTCCTTGGCGGCCTGGTGCAAAACGCCACGGCGCATTTTGGCGCAAAGGGAGCAAGGATTCGGCTCCTTTCGGACGTTAAAGATGATTTCAGCAATATCGGTTTTCACCACGCGATAGGGAACGCCGATGGATTGACAGTAAGCCTCAATAGAGGAATAATCCGCGCCCTCAAAGCCCATATCCACCGTTATGGCAACGAGCTTGAAAGGAATGGGATAAAAGCGGCGCAGAGCGGAAAGGGCCGCCAGAAGCGTGATAGAGTCCTTCCCTCCCGAGATGCCAACGGCCACCGTATCGTTTTCGGCTATCATAGCATAATCCTCAACGGCGCGGCGCACATAGCTTAAAATACGCTGTAATTCCTTCATAGCAATCAAAAAGCCTTTCCTTTGCATAAGATGATACAAGATACCATACAAACGAAACGAAAGGAAGCTCGGTATGGCAATCAGAGTGTATATTGATCAAGGACACAATCCGCAAAATCCCAACGCGGGCGCGGAGGGAAACGGCTTACGGGAGCAGGATGTTGTTTATCGCATCGGGGTTGAAACCAAGCGCCTGCTCGACAATAACCCCGACTTTGAAGCAAGGCTGTCAAGAACCTCGGCCGATATAATTCTCGGCACGAGCAATGCGGAAAGCCTGCAAATCCGCGTGCGCGAGGCAAACGCATGGGGGGCGAATCTCTTTTTATCCTTGCACACGAACGCCTCGGACAATGCCGCCGCCAGCGGCTGTGAGGGGCTCGTTTACAGGCGCGATTCCTCATCCTATACCATAGCGGAAAATCTGCTCGCGTCCATTTCTCGCATAACGGGGCTACGCAACAGAGGCGTGTTTTTACGGCCCGGACTATACGTACTGCGAAGAACGGCGATGCCTGCGGTTCTTTTGGAGCTCGGCTTTATCACCAATCCCGGTGATGCGGCTCTTTTATCGAACAATCCTCGCCTTTTCGCACAAGGCATTTACCAAGGCCTTTTGACCTATTACGGATTATAAGGGCAGACTCTTTTTGTCGTGGCTCAGCGTGACAGAATCGCAGGTAAGAAGCTCCTGCGCGTGAGAGACGGTGTTGACGGGAAAGAGGTAATCGGCCATACATTCACGGCAATAAATACGAACACCGCCCGCAATCATCTCGAAATCATAGTCACCGCTATGGCAAGGACAATCTATGGCGGCATCCGCCTCTAATTCCTTAACCAAGAAGCGAACGACGTCATAAACCTCCTCGTCGGGAAGAAGCGCCTCCTCTTCTTTGGGGGGCTCCTTCTCCTTCTTGTCCTCCTCGGATATAGGCAATACGGCGCCCATTTGCTCATAGAGTGCGTTGAGCTCCTTGGCACTTCTATCCAGCTCACGTTGCAGCTCCTCGGGCTTTCCGATGAAGCAGACGTCCATCCCTGCATAGGGACAGTTGAGAAGGAAAACGTCTCTGCCAAAGAATACCGTCTGCGAAATCACGAAATGGTGAGGGTTTTCGCAAAAAAGACAAGGCACCGTCAAGCGCACCTTGTTATCCTTGGTGCACTGCACGGTTAATTCGCTATGACCGCAAGCACATTTAATTTTGAGCATATCGCCCGTTAGGGCAAAACCACCCACGAAGCCCAAAACCGCGCTACCGCAATAGGGGCAATGATAAGCGACATGCGCTTGCTTTTGTTCCAATACCATAATAGTCTCCTCTGCCAAGCGGCAAAATTAATATAATAAAAAGTAAAACAAGAGCGTCATCAGAAGAGCGCCTAAAAGAATGGGGGAAAGTAAAAGCGTGCGTACACTCACACCCTCCTCTTTTCCGACCTTCAAGGCGTGACGCATTTGGGGGAAAACGAGCGCAAAGCCCGAAAAAAGCAAAAAGAGGAAAAAGCCGCCAAGCGAAAGAAGAAGCAGGTTAGGCCCTTCTACATTCCAAAACGGCAAAGGACGCAAGGCGTCAAATAAAAGAAAGAGGCGCAAGCCCATTGCTAAAAGCAGGGTGGGATAAAAGCTTTGCAGCGTAGCGCGCAAAAGGCCGAAAAGCAGACCAAGCACGAAGAAAAACGGCAAGGCGGTCGGCGAAGGAAAATACAAGACGGCCGAAAAGATGGCCGAGAGAATAGCAACGGTAAGGCCGCCATAATGGCCAAGGCCCGAAAAAACGATTCCCCGACACAGCCACTCCTCCAAAAAAGCGGGAAGGAGTGCGAAGGAGAGAACCGTTAAGGGCGTGAATGCGCCGGGCTTCATCACCAGAACGGAATAGGTAAATTCCCTGCCCAAAAAGAGCAAAAGCGCCTTGCAGCCCAAAAAGAGTGCTACTGCGGCAAGGGCGACTGCGGCCAAGCGATCAAGCATCCGCACCGAAGGGGCGGCAGGCTTTACCGCAAAAACTTCGCCATCCTCCATATAGAGACAAAAAACAAAGGGCAACAGGATGGAAAATATCAAAGACAGCGCAAGAGAAAGCGAGACGCTTTCCCCTGCCTTATAGGGCAAAAGGAATTTTGCAAGAAGAAACAAGAGAAGCAGGGAGAGCGCAAAAAGCAGCAAAAGAAGCTGTGTTCGCCCCTTGCGAAGCGAAAGGGAAAACGGATTTTGCTTTTCCATATCAAGCGCCTCACTTATTTATTCACTCTTGTTCGATCGCATTTTCTTATAATCCTCGGCGCAAATTAAGGTTTCTCGGGGTCCTTGCCCGTTGCGTTCGCCGACGATACCCATTTCATACATACGGTCAATCAGTCGCGCCGCCTTGCCAAAGCCAATAGAAAGCCTTCTTTGCAAAAGTGCACTGGAAACCTTGCCGTGCTCAAGCGCAATCGCCACGGCACTGTCGAACAGCTCCTCCTCGCTCTCGGCGGCATCCAAGACGGGCGAATTATCCACACTGTCGCTAGCGAAGCGAGAGCGCAAAAACTCTGCCACACGCATCATCTCACTGCCAAGGAACGCGCTCTCTGCAGAGCCGGGGGTGCGCGCTTGCATACCCAAGCAGCCGGAAAGCAAATCCCTTGCCGCCTTTTCGGATACCGTCAGACGGACGAGCTCCGCGCCAAACAGGATGGCGGCACCCATACCCACAGCGGTCGTAACGTTTCCATCCGTCACCACAGGAGCGGTGTCAAGAATGGCACCTTCAAGCTCTGCTTCAAAGCCCGGATAGCAAACGGCGCGC
>JAZRFK010000064.1:0-2949 GCA_045661325.1 Eubacteriales bacterium
CGGTAGGCCACGATGTTTTTGGCAATGGTCTTGTTGATGCCGGCGATGTAAGAAAGGAGAGAATAGGAGGCGGTGTTCACGTCAACGCCCACGCTGTTTACGCAGTCCTCCACAACGCCGCCCAGAGTCTCGGACAGGCGCTTGGGGTTCATATCGTGCTGATACTGTCCAACGCCGATGGCCTTGGGGTCTACCTTAACCAGCTCTGCCAAGGGGTCTTGCAGGCGGCGGGCAATGGAAACGGCGCTGCGCTCGTTGACGTCAAGCTCGGGAAATTCCTCTGCCGCCAAGGGCGTTGCGGAATAGACCGAGGCGCCCGACTCGGACACGATGGTGTAGGAGATCTTCAAGCCGCGCTCGTGGATAAAGTCGGCAACGAATTTTTCGCTCTCGCGGGAGGCCGTTCCGTTTCCGATGGCGATGATTTCAACCTTGTATTTCTTGACCAAATCCTCAAGCACTCTTGCCGCGCGAACGGTGTCCTCGCGGGGCTTGGTGGGGTAGATAACGGTGGAGGTCATATACTTGCCCGTTTTGTCTACAACGGCAAGCTTGCAGCCGTGGGCGTAGCCCGGGTCAAAGCCAAGCACCGTCTTGCCCTTCACGGGCGCGATGAGAAGCAGGTTCTTCAAGTTCTCGGAAAAGACCTGCAAGGCGCCCTCTGCCGCATCGTCAAAAAGGGTGTTGCGGATTTCTCTTTCGATGGCAGGGAAAATCAAGCGCTCAAAGCTGTCTGCGGTTGCGGCGGAAATGTGGGGAGCGGCAGGAGAGGTCGGGTTCGTGATAACGGCGCTCGTCAGCTTGGCAATCGCTTCCTCGGTGTTGATCTCCACAGAAACCTTCAAAAAGCCTTCCTTTTCGCCGCGGTTGATGGCTAAAACGCGGTGGGGACGGATTTTGGCAATGGGCTCGGAAAAGTCGTAATAGTCGGCGTAAACCGAGTCCTCCTCCTTGGCGGCCTTGGAGGAAAGCGCGCCGTTTTCGGTCACGTAGGTACGAAGCATCTTGCGGTAGTCTGCCGTGTCCGAAACGTCCTCAGCAATAATATCCAAGGCGCCTGCCAAAGCGGCCTTTGCGTCCTCAACGCCCTTTTCCGCATCCACAAAGCCGGCGGCAAGGGTGTCAATGTCAGCGTCATAGCTGTCCTTTTGCTCCATCAAAAGCGCGGAAAGAGGCTCCAAGCCCTTTTCTCTTGCCACAGAGGCACGGGTCTTTCTCTTGGGGCGATAAGGGAGATAGAGGTCCTCAAGCTCCACCAGGGTCGATGCCTTGGCAATGGCGGTGGCTAACTCCTCTGTCATCTTCTCCTGGGCGGTAATGGAGGCGGAGATTTCCTCTCTGCGCTCGTCAAGATGGCGCAGATAGTTCAGTCTGTCCTCAAGCTTACGGAGCATTTCGTCGCTCATGCTACCCGTCACTTCCTTACGGTAACGGGCGATAAAGGGAACGGTGTTGCCCTCGTCAAGCATTTCCACCGTCTTTTGAATTTGCTCCTTGTCCCAGTTTAATTCTTCCGCTAATTTTTCGATGATATTCATAATCAAAGCCTTTCTTTACTGTGTTACGTTATTGGATTGGCGCGAGCAAAGCGCCGCTTGGCGAAGCGCCTCGATTTCTTCTTGGGTTAAACGGCGCCATTCTCCTCTTGACAGGGCGGGGTCTAAGGAAAGACCGCCAAAGGAAAGCCGTTCTAAGAAAACAACCTCGCTGCCCTCGTACTGCATCATTCGCTTAATCTGATGGTATCTGCCCTCGGTTAACACGATTTCCCCCGAAAGCCTGTCTTTCGCAAGCGTCAGTCGGGCGCTTTGGGTAACGCCGTCCTTCAAGGGAATGCCTGCCAAAAACCGTTCCTCTGCGCCCTCCTTTAAAGGAAGGGAGAGGGTAAAGGCATAGGCCTTTTCCACGTGCCGCTTGGGTGAAAGCAGCAGGTGCGCTAAGGCGCCGTCATCGGTTAAAAGCATAAAGCCCACCGTGTCCTTGTCAAGCCGCCCGGCAGGGAAAAGCCCGCGTCTTTGCAGCTGCTCGGATAAAAGCGAGGTGACAACGGGGAAAGCGCCGTCCTCCGTGGCGCTGACGTAGCCCTCGGGCTTGTTCAGCATCACGTACACGAATTCCTCGTATACGATAGGCGTTCCGTTGAGACATACCGTATCTGTTTCGGGAGAAAGAGAGGTGTCTGTGCGCTTCACGGGAACACCGTTTACGGTGATGGCTCCGCGTGCGGCAAGCCTTGCGGCATCCTTGCGCGAGCACACGCCACAGGCGGTGAGAAATTTATCCAGCCGCATATTTTCTCCCTTCGTTTGATGCAATCGATTTGGTCTCTAAAAAGAACCTCTGCCCATTATTGTACCAAAAAAACGAAAAAAAGTAAAGAGCAAAACAAATAATTTCTATTTTTTCGTATTTTTTCCGAAAGCCCTTGCAAAATGAAAAAAAATGTGCTATTATGGGTGCAAATCAGAGTAAGCCTTGCCGCGTTAAGTGCCGAAGGAACGGGGAGTTGTCCGTCGGACGAAGGGAAACCGCGGTGGTGAGGCTGCATCCCGCTGTGCCATCAAATGAGTTTCCTCTTTTGCGTGGGACAAACAGGAATGTTTATCTGACGAAAAGGAGGATTTTTTTATGAATGAAATGCAAAAAAGAAGCGAAAAAATCAAGCGTCTGGTGATTGACGCGATGCTGGTGGGCATCTTCGTGGTGCTGTCTCTGTATGCCTCGGTGGACGTTTGGGTGATGAAATTCACCTTTAACGGCATCGCCATTATCTTGGCGGCCCTGCTCTTTGGCTTGAAGGACGCCTGCGCCGTTGCTATTCTCGGCGCCTTCTTGGAGCAGCTGTTGACCTATGGCTTGTCGGTAACAACGCCTTTGTGGATTTTGCCCGCCCTTTGTCGCGCGCTGCTTGTGGGCGGATACGCCGAGCTTTCTCGCTTCCGCTACCGT
>JAZRFK010000065.1:0-5595 GCA_045661325.1 Eubacteriales bacterium
CTGTCCGTTCGGTAAAAGCATGGGCGCAAGTCCCGTGGAAAAATCGCCGTCATCCGAGGAAATGTCCTTGTAGAAGACGGAGAGGAAATTGACCTCTCGCTCCGAAAGCTCCTCAATGGGAAAATAGCGGGATTCACCCATACGGTTAAAGTTGTTCAGAATGACGGTAGGACGCGGCTTGCCGTCCGTGTGAAGCAGGCGGTCGATGTGGAAGCTATGCTCCTTGCCGCCGATACATACCGTCATCACAACCTCGGAGTGCGTAACCGTGCGGTTTGCAAAATAGGAGTAAATGTCGGTGGGCTCGCTGACCGATATGGTGTACTCTACCGAGGGCAGCTCTCCAAAAAGCTGGGTCGTGATGACCTTTATGATGCCCTCTCTCGTTTCGGGCAGGGCAGGAAGTGCGCGCCTTTTTAATTCTTCTCTCAGCATAATGCTCTCCTTTTTATCGCTTTTTGACTCTTTCATGTGTAAAATGCAAACTTTTATTTACAAAAACGGTTTATTTTTTCTCTATGCGTAGCGTTTGGGTGGTGTAGGTGTAGTAATCAAGCGGATGACCGTAGCAAAGCTGCTTGTCCGTTTTTGTAACGGTGCCAAAGCTTGTTCCGTTCAAGAAGCGCGCACCCGCAAGGCCGTCCTTGGCATAGAAAAAGCCGACAAGCGCGCCGTTTTGCACTATCAGATTTTCCGCGCCAATGGGAAGCACCGTGTGGGAAATGTCCACGTCGTTGGGGTCAACGCCGTCGGAGGAGTAGACATCGTAGGTTCTTTTCTCTTCTAAAACGAGCGAGTACGCGGCGGCGGACTGTAAAAGGGCCTCCGTCTGCGCTTGGTTGTAATGCATCGGGGTTAAAACGAGCGTTTTTTCGTACAAAATCTCGTAGGCTCCATTGCCGTATGGCGTATAGGTGTAAAGGCTTGTCTGGCCGTTTTCGTCAACCTTGCCCGCGCCCTCGCCTTCTATGACAAGAAGGGGTGGCTCTGTGAGGTTCAGCTCCTTTTGCAAGGCGGCGGCATTCGGCGCGCCCTTGGGAATCGTGACGAGCGAAATGGCGTGACAGTACAAGAAGGGATAGTAGCCAAGGTCCTCTAAGCTTGCGGGCAGGTGAACCTCGGAAAGATTTTTGCAGAGGCGAAAGGCTTGCATACCAATGGCGCGTACCCCCTCGGGAATGACGACCGTTCGTATATGAGAGCAACCGTTGCACGCCTGCGCGCCGAGCGCCGTCACCCTGAGCCCGTCTATTTCTTGGGGGAAGGCAACCGTCTCCTCGGTGTCTTGGCTTGCCATAAAAATGGCGCATTCGCCCTCACCCGTGACGGTGTAGCGAAAGGTGTTTTTCGTTTCGTTCATAGGTGCGCCTTTCTTTATGCGGTTGCTTTTATTTTTTCTCGTCAAAGAAATACACGCCGTAATGCGCCTTGATGGGACGGTTGCGGCAGAATTCGTTAAAATCGGCATCAAGGCCTGCCTCGCGCAAGCGCTCCTGCGAGGTGCGCGTGGGAATGGGGTAGGCAATATCGAAATTGTCCAAGAATTTGGGATGCTTCTTTTCGATGCCTGCGCGCGTTTCGGGGGTCATATCGTGGGCTTCAATGCGCACGCCCTTGGAAAGGAGCATAAAATCAATGGTGTGCATCAGGAAGCGGCGCTCTAAATCCGCATAGGCAGGATTGCCGATGAGGTCATTCTTCTCCTCGGGGTCATTGATGCGGTCATAAAGACGGGTGCGACCCGTGAAGGGGTAATAAATGAAGGTGTACTGCTTATCCACAATGGTCTTGGTGGTGTCGCAGAATTCGCTCATATGCACCTCGCGCTCGGCAATCGCGCCGCTTGCAAGGCCAATCATCGAACGGGAAAGGCCGAATGCGCGCGTATCTCCCGCAATATCCAGGGCCGTTGCGCCAACGTCCATATTGCCGCAAAGCGCATCACAGTGCGTGCCCTTTTCAAGGGTGGGATGGTTGGAAATGATCATAGGGACAAAGAGCTGGGCGCGATAGGGCCAAGGACCCTTTGTCATTACCAGATGGTCATGGTTCACGCTTCCGTGGTCGGAGGTGAAGATGATGGTGGTGTTCTCATAAATACCTGCCTTCTTCAATGCGTCCACCACGCGGCCGACCAGGCGGTCAACCTCAACGATCAGCTCGCAGTACAGATGGCGCTGACGCTCAAGCTCGGGCAGGATGGTTTCGGGCTTGGTAAAGGCACTTCTCGGATAGAGGAAGGCGCGGCGATAGCGCTCAACAGAGGGCAAATACTCCTCGTCCTCGGTGGGAAGCTGAATGGGGGGAAGGAGAGCGGGGTCAACCGAGCCCTCTACTTCAACGGGGGGAATGAGGGGATCGTGCGGAGAGAGAAAGCCGCAGTACAGGAAGAAGGGTGAACCCTCTTGGTCGGGGGCGGCGCCGTTGGGCGCTTTGCCCGTCTGGGTGTAGGTCTCAATGAAGTCAACGGCGGTGTTGGCGGCCCAGGTATCATAGAACTCCTCTTCGCCGTAAGCAAATCTACCCTTTTCATCGCGCGGATAGTTGTTCGTTACCTCAGGGTGGCGCTCCTTCAGCTCCTTGAGGTAATCATTGGGACGGCCGCCGTCGCCAAGGCAGGGATTGAGATAACGGTATCCGAAATCCTTGCTTGCGGGGGCGTGGTCAAAGCATCCGACCGCCGCCGTCATATAGCCTGCCGCCGAAAGGCGCTCGGGCAGATATTCGGTGCATTCTCTTGCAGGAATATTGTTCGTCCACGCATCGTGGCCCGAAACGTGCTGTCCCGTCAAAAAGGACATACGCGCAGGGGCGCACACAGTGGAGGCCGTAATGGCGTTGTCAAAGGTCACGCCGTTTGCCGCTAAGGCGTCAATGTTGGGGGTAGGGATAAAGTCCGCCCCGTAGGCGTGAAGAAAATCGGGGCGCAGCTGGTCGCACAGAAAGACCAGCACATTGCGTCTTTGATTTGCATTACTCATACTTGGTTCCCTCTCGTTTTTGTTTTATGGGTGTTTTCTTGTATAGCTTTGCTTAACGCTCTCGGCAAGGGCGTGAAGAGTCCTGCCGTGGGTGTCCAAAAAAGATTGATAGCCGCACGCGCCATTCTCTGCAATGTAAACCTCTCTTTGTATTCGGGGACAGCCGCCGCCGCAAAAGTGCAGATAACGGCAAGAGGCACAAGGCTTTGGGCGCGCCTCTCTCCGAGAGGCGAAGGCGGTAAATACGGGCGAAGAGGTCAAATCGGCAATAGAATCCCGATGAATATTGCCAAGGCAATGCTCGTCCGTACAGTAAAAGTCGCAAGGGTAGGCATTGCCGTTTGCTTCAATCACAAGCTGTGGGCGGCAAACGCCGTCCATACCGCAAGCGGTGGGGCGGCCGAGAAAGAGAAGATTGACAATATCGTCAAAGAGCTTGATGCTCCGCTTCTTGCCCCTTTGATAATCGGCATACCACAAGGAGAAAAGCTCGTTGTAAAAAGAGGCGAAAAGCGCGGGGGTCAGCCCGTCGGCCGAGCCGCATTCGCCGTACAAGCAGGGGGTGAACTGCACAAAGTCGATATCCAGCCTCGAAAGCTGCTCATACACGCGGCGCGGACGGCGCGCGAGCTTGGCCGTCAAGGTTGCAAGCACGTTGAAGGGAACGCCGCGGCGGCGCAAAAGTGCCATCGCGTCCAAAACGCGAGCGTAGGTGGGCCTTCCCTCGGCGTCCTTACGCGCGCTGTCGTGCACATCGGGCAACAGGTCAAGCGAGAGGCCAACGAGAAAGCGATGCTCCAAAAGCAGGTCACAAAACGCATCATCCAGCAAAAGGCCGTTGGTCTGCAAGGAGAAGGAAACGCGGATATCCTTTCTTTGGGTGGCAAGGTCGGTAAAGCGGCGGAAAAAGGCAAGGCCTGAAAGGGTCGGCTCGCCGCCTTGGAAAATATACTGCACCGCATCGCCCTCTTCCAAGGCCGCAGAAACGCGGCCAATCAAGGCCTCCACCGTTTCTTCCTTCATCAGACCGTAAGAGGGAATGGCGCGCTCTGCCGCCTCCTCGGCGTAAAAGCAGTAGCGACAGCGCATATTACAAAGAGAGGAGGCAGGCTTTAACATCACATTGAGTGCTTTCATAGCCCATCCTCCTCGTTTTTTCTTTCCTTTTTTATACCACATTCTACCGCAAAAGTCAACTGCTTTTGCGCATTCTTGCGCTTTTTTTGAAGATAAAAGAGGAAAGGTGCGCTCTTGCTTGCCCCTTTCCCAAAAAGCGGCAAATTTTAAGATTTTTCTGCCTTTTTGCAAGGTTCTTTCACTATGGGAAGAGAAGGGGTTGACAATCCTTTGCTTTTGTGTTACTCTCTTTTTGAAGGCGGTGCCTTCAAATTATCAACCAAAGGTGGAACTATTATGGCAATCAAGGAAACAAAGGATGCCGTTGTTCTTGAAAACAGCCGCGTCACAATCCTTCTTTCTAAGGAAAACGCCGCCGTTTTGTCTATAAAGACGGCAGATGACGCGGAGCTCTTGCGAGAACAAACGCTCTTTTTCGGCTTGTATAACGAGGCCTTTGAGCCTTTTTTGAATACGGGACTTTCTTTTGAGGATGGCATTCTTACCTTAAAGACCGAGCTTGGCGAGGTTGAAATTCTGGCGCTTGCCCGAGAGGATTATTTTACCTTTGAGGTAAAAACGGCGCTTCCCGATGGCGCTTACTGTCTGTATATCGCCGATGCCAAATACGAATATGACCGCGATGATACCTGCTCGCCCCGTGCCGGCGGCGTTGCTATGACCGTTTCCGTTGACCCTGTGTATTTTCCTGATGGCTATTCGCGCGAAACGCTTGCCAAGGTGTATGAGCACCTAGAGGGTGCCAAGGGCGCCAAATACGGCCTTGCCATTGTTCCGCACGGCGAGCTTCGCGAGACTCTCAAAGCGCTTTGCTCGGAAATCGACCCTGAAAAGGGCATCGTTTTGAAAACGGCAGGCCCTTGGTCTTGGGATCACACCGCCGTGCAGGGCAACTACACGATGACTTGGGATTGCCGCCCCGAAACGCTCAAGAAGAAGCTTCCCGAGTACGCCTTTTTGGAAATCGACCATTTGGACATTCTCCATAATGACGTTTCTTCCTTCGTGCAGGGCGATTTTACCTATGTTTCTTACGATAGCCACGAGGATTTTAAGGCGCGCGTGACGGATATGCTGGGAGAGTACGGCATCAAGACCGCCTTGCATACCTATGCGCAGTATATCAACCCTCTGTCGGTCAATATGCTTTCCAAGCCCGAAAACCAGAAGATGCTCTCCACCCTTGAGGAGTTTACCCTTTCTGAGGACATTGATGCGGCTACCGACTTTATCCCCACGGTGGAGTCCACCGCCGAGCTTTCGGACTATTACGGCTTTTTTGCCCAAAACGTGCCGTATATCCTGATTGGCGAGGAGATTGTGCGGTATAAGAACGATCCGCAGGGCTTTGCCACTTGTCAGCGCGGCTATTCGGGCACCAAGGCCGTCCCGCATAAGAAGGGCGAGAAAATTTACCATTTGGACGGACTCTTTTATTTTCTCGTTCCCAAGCACAATAGCCCCCTCTTTGCCAAGA